>DATKGY010000021.1:0-15819 GCA_035510535.1 Patescibacteria group bacterium | reverse complement strand
GTACCGCGGAGGGGATTCGAACCCCTGATAACCTGGCTGAAAACCAAGTGTCCTGGGCCACTAGACGACCGCGGCTTGGCTTTAATTATACTGGAAACTTTGCTATAATTCAATTTACGGGCCGGTAGCTCAGCGGTAGAGCAGGAGCCTTTTAAGCTCTTGGTCGTGGGTTCGAATCCCACCCGGCTCACTGTTTATTTCCCAAACCCCACGAGGATGGCGCCGATGGACATTAAAATTGCGCCAATAACAATTGAGGCCGTTACTTTCTCCCTCAAGATCACAATTGCCAGAATTATCGTAATTACCAAACTCAATTTATCAATCGGGGAGACTTGTGAAGCCTGACCAAGTTGTAAAGCCTTAAAATAAAATAACCATGATAAGCCGGTAGCCAGCCCGGAAAGAATTAAAAATAATAATGAAAATTTGGAAATGGCGGAAATCTGGTTAAATGTGCCCTGATAAAAAACTATTCCCCAGGCAAACAAAATTATCACAACCGTACGGATGGCGGTGGCCAAGTTTGAGTCGACATTTTTGATGCCGATTTTAGCCAAAATGGCGGTGACGGCGGCAAAAAATGCTCCCAATAATGCGTAGACAACCCACGACATAAAATTATGTATACACCAAAAAATAAATGCTATACTATTTTGGTGAAAAAGACTTTGGCGGTTATTTTCTTCGTGCTTCTTGCTTGCTCGGCGTTTTTCGCTTCCTGGTTTGTTTTAAACAAAGACCTCCAATTTACTTCGGATATTGCCAGAGACTTCTTGCTGTTTGGCGAAATTGCCACCAAAAAGTTTATCCTTATCGGCCCCAAATCCAGCGTGGCCGGTTTATTCCACGGGCCGTTGTGGCTTTATTTAAACTTTCCGGCATATTGGATAGGCAACGGCAATCCTGTTATCGTCGGCTGGTGGTGGATAATCCTATCGTTTTTGATGCTAATTCCTTTTTATTTCATCGCCAAAAAGTTATTTAACAAAAATGCCGCTTTGCTGTTTGTTCTTTTTACTGCTTTGTTTTTTTCCTTTCATACGATGTCAATGTTTAATCCTGACGGCGCCATGTTTTGCCTTCCCATTTTTTTATATCTGTTTGTCCAATACCTTAAAACTTGGAACGTCAGATACCTAATCGCGCACATCTTTGTGGCCGGACTGATTATCCAGTTTGAGCTGGCTATCGGCATACCGCTTTTGATTTTATCTGTTTTATATCTAACTTTCCGCATCATCCGCTCATCACACAAAAGTCACTTGCTGGGGTTTTTGACCATTTTTATTCCTCTTTCAACCTACATTTTATTTGATCTTCGTCATCAATTCCTGCTATTTCATGGGGTTTTAAGATATCTTTCGCCGTCAAGCGGAAATTCGGCAGTCTACAATTATTTTTTTATGTTCCAGGACCGGTTTAAATTGATGTTAAGCCAAGTGGAGTTTGTCAGGCCCGATCCAGAGTACAGGAACTTAGCGGTGGCGGGCTTTTTTATCTTTTTTTTGGTCAGCCAGATTAAAAACAATCGGTATCAAACAGTTTATTTTAGCTTTTTGTATTTTTACATTGGTTTTTACGCGCTGACGCTTATCAACAAAGGCCCGGTGCTTTATTTCTACATGTATCCCTTTTTCCCACTGGTTTTTTTGATTTTCGCCTCGTTTGTAACCTCCAAATATGTAAAACTATTTTTAGTCGTTTTTCTGGTTTGTTATCTTTTAAATTTTAAACAGGCGATTGCGGATATGCAAAGCTCCAAAGCTTTTATCGGCAAAGATCAGACGTCCTGGCTGTTTTTGAATAAGATGGCTAATACGCTTTTTAGCGTTAAGGAAACTAAGTTTGGCTATTTCATGTACACACCGGATATCATCGGCTATGGACCACGCTACGCCTTGGATTATCAGCAAAAATTACATCCTAATGTCAATGCAAAATATATTGACAAAGAACCGTTGACTTACGTTGTTGTCGCTCCGCCTGCCCCAACCAGTCCCTACACTTACAAATGGTGGAAGGAAAATACTATCAACCTTAAAAAGGCTCCCAGCGCCGTCATCAATTTTCCCAACGGCTACCAAATTGAAAAATATAATTTAACTTCGGAAGAAATCGCCTTACCCTATAATCACAACTACGACCCCGGACTAGGTTTTAGGTAGACATTTTTCTAAATCAATCTTAATTGAGTCAGCGGGATAAAACAGACATTGCCTTGCAACTGCATTTGCAAATCTTCCGGCTTCTTTTATATTGTCCGTTTGCCGATAGCGATAAGCAAATGACGCGCTAAAAATGTCACCTGAACCAACCGAATCAATTATTTCTTCTTCCGGAACTGGAGTTGCCGGCAACATAATTTCCTCATCATTCTTAAAAGCGACTGCACCACTTGCGCCAAGCGTAACCACCGAAATCAGCTTCATATTTGATGACCATTCTTTTGCTTGACCAACCATATTAAGAGAATCTTGTTCGGAAACAATTACAATATCCATCAAAGGCAATATGTCCTTTGACTCCGTGAATTTTCTGACTAATACATTATTTTCAGCATCAAAATTTCTATAAAACCCTTGAGGCAAAAGTACTCTTAGAGTATCCGGTTTTAAATTTGTGACAATTGATTTGATGTACTCTTTCGTATAGATTGGCTGCTGTGGAGCAAAAAAGACAATGTCTGCTTGGCGCAAAACTTCCACGATTGAATTATCCAAGTCAACCGCGAAAGCATTGTCTCGGTTATAAGATTTTTGCGTCCGAAAACCAGCGTTAGAAACATTCTCATAAACTAAAGTTTTCTCGCAATTTGGTTGCTTGGGAAAAATGTTGACGCCATTTAAATATCGAAGAAAATCCGGACCATATGAAGCGACAATGCTTACATTACAATCGTTAAATTGGTTAAAGATTTTATGCATAAACATGGCCGGACTGCCGGCAGAGGTATAAGAAGCGTTTTCCGAGACGTTTTTATCAATACAAACTGTACCAATGATACAAATATTCACAATGACTATTTTACCATACGCACTACTCTTGTTTGTTCTTAAATTTAAGATTATAATATTAAGTCACAAAATACAACAAAATATGGACAAATTAATTATCAAAGGCGCTAGGGAAAATAATCTCAAGAATATTGATTTAGAAATCCCCAAAAATAAGCTGGTGGTTATGACCGGACTTTCGGGCAGCGGCAAATCATCGCTGGCTTTTGACACCATTTACGCCGAGGGGCAAAGACGCTATGTAGAAAGTCTCTCCTCTTACGCCAGACAATTTTTGGGAATCATGAAAAAACCGGATGTTGATTTAATCGAAGGCTTGTCGCCGGCGATTTCAATTGATCAAAAATCCGCGTCACACAACCCGCGTTCGACTGTTGGAACGGTGACGGAAATTTATGATTACTTAAGGCTTTTATATGCCCGCATCGGTCATCCGCATTGCCCAAATTGCGGCCGGGAGATTACTCGCATGACCAAGGAACAAATCACCAATTCCGTTTTTGCGCTTTTGGACAGTAAATTAAGTAAGTATCTAAAAATCATGATTTTGGCACCGATTGTTAAGGACCGCAAAGGCGAGTAC
The DNA here is from genome assembly GCA_035510535.1 of Patescibacteria group bacterium. Classification (GTDB taxonomy): domain Bacteria; phylum Patescibacteriota; class Microgenomatia; order Levybacterales; family UBA12049; genus DATKGX01. Next base: position 12,219 of record DATKGY010000021.1, on the reverse strand, counting down.
AGCGAACTTTTTATTGACCTGAAAAAACGCGGCTACAAACGGGCCAGAATTGATAATCAGGTTTTCTCGTTGGATGAAGATTTTGTTTTGATAAAAACGAACAAGCATACGATTGAAGCGGTGATTGATCAAGTCGTCCTAACTAAAACCACCGACCGCGGAAGGATTGCATCCGATGTTGAGCAAGGATTAAAATTGACCGCCGGCGAACTGATTATTTCAATTATTAATGACAAAGGTTTTGATATGCCCGATATTCCAAAAAAAATGGGAGACGAGTTTTTTTCGGAAAAATTTGCCTGCCCCGTTTGCAACATTTTTTTACCGGAAATTGAACCACGCATTTTTTCTTTCAATACTCCGCACGGTGCTTGCCCGACCTGCAGTGGGTTGGGAAATATTTTAACGGTTGATAAAGATTTGGTTTTTAATGACAATCTGACCATCGGAGAAGGCGGTTTAATGCCTTACCAAAATCTGTTAAGCCATGATACTTGGGCGTCAAGAACATTCAAAGTATTCTGCGAAGAAAACAACATTCCCTTAAGTAAAAGGCTGTCGGAGTTTACGAAAGAACAAAAAGAGTTATTGCTGACCGGCACCGGTGAAAAAACCTATTATGTTGAAGGCGAAAACCGTTGGGGCAGAGAAACCGCCATTGAGGAACCGTTTGTGGGAATCTTGGAAGACTTAAAGCAAAAATACCAATCAACCGAATCAACTTTTTTAAAATCACAGATTGAAAAATATATGCGTTTTGAAACTTGTCCTAGCTGTAAGGGTGCCAGATTAAAAAGGGAAGCTTTGTCCGTAACTATTAACGGTAAATCAATTGTGGAGTTTTCCGACCTGTCAATTGACAATGCTTATGCGTTTATTCAGAACTTAAATTCAATAAGCGATCGGGAGAAAGAAATCGGAAAACTGATTCTTAAGGAGATTAAACAAAGGTTAACATTTTTAATTGATGTTGGTTTGGATTATTTAACGCTGTCCCGCGGTGCGCAGACTTTGGCGGGCGGCGAAGCGCAAAGAATCCGTTTGGCTTCGCAAATCGGCAGCGGTTTAACCGGGGTGCTGTATGTTCTGGACGAACCTTCGATTGGCTTGCATCAAAGAGACAATCAAAAATTAATTGACACTTTAAAAAAGTTGAGAGATTTGGGCAACACGGTGCTGGTGGTTGAGCACGACGAGGAAACCATGCGCCAATCGGACTTTATGATTGATTTTGGACCGGGAGCGGGCGAGCAGGGCGGGCATATTGTCGCGCAGGGCACGATTGAACAAATTATCAATAATCCCAAATCTCTTACCGGCGAATATTTATCAAAGAAACGAAAAATCAAAATAATTAATAGTGAAGAAACTTTGGAAAACAGCAGAATCCTACGGATTGAGGGCGCCAAGGAACACAATTTAAAAAATATCAGCGTCAACTTTCCTTTGCATAAATTGATTGTTGTGACGGGCGTTTCGGGCAGCGGCAAATCAACGCTGGTCAACGACATTTTGTACCACGCGCTGATGCAGAAAAATAATCCTTATCACCGCCAAAAACCGGGAAAGTATTCAACGATTAGCGGTTTTGAAAACATCAAAAATATTTTTATGATTGACCAATCGCCAATCGGCCGGACTCCGCGAAGCAATCCCGCTACATATATCGGCGCTTTTAATTATATCCGCGATCTTTTTGCCAAAACCAAAGACGCCAAAGTCAAGGGTTACGGTCCTGGCAGGTTCTCTTTTAACGTTAAAGGCGGACGATGCGAAGCTTGCGAAGGCGAGGGCAGGATAAAAATTGAAATGCAATTTTTACCGGACGTCTATGTGACCTGTGAAGTTTGCAACGGCCAACAGTATAACAACGAAGCTTTGGAAGTTGAATACAACGGTAAAAATATAGCCCAAGTTCTGGCAATGAGCGTGGCCGAAGCCGTCTCATTTTTCAGTTTTGTACCGGGACTTTCCCACAAACTGCAAACTCTAAACGACGTCGGACTTTCGTATATTAAACTTGGGCAACCCGCTCCCACTTTATCCGGCGGCGAAGCGCAGAGAGTTAAATTGGCGGCTGAACTTTCCAAAAGAGGTTCTAACGCTTTGTATCTTTTGGATGAACCAACCACCGGACTGCATTTTGCCGACTTGGAAAAATTATTAAACGTGCTGCGAAAACTAGTTGATTTGGGCAATACCGTGATTGTGATTGAACATAACCTGGATGTTATAAAGAACGCCGATTACATTATTGACCTTGGACCCGAAGGCGGGGAAAAAGGCGGCGAGCTGGTGGTTACCGGAACACCGCAAAAAGTGGCTAAGAACAAAACTTCTTATACCGGAAAATTCTTAAAGACAAGACTTGAAATCTAAAATAAGTTATAATGTTTTGGTGAAGAAAATCGGCTGTTTTTTTCTAACTTTAATTCTTTTTTGCATCTTTTCCCCAAGCAATGTTTTTGCCGACGCAAACTTTTCCACCGACTACAATGTTACCTACGCGATTAACCAAAATGCCACAACCCACGTTAATATTGACGCTAACCTGACTAATCTAACCACCAATTATTACGCTTCATCTTATTCGGTTGAAATCGGCTTTAAAGATGTTAAAAACGTTACCGCTTTTGACTCAAATGGTGCAATTACACCAAAGATTACTCAAACTGACAACGGCACCACTATTAATCTTGACTTTAACACACGTACGGTCGGTTATAATGTCAAACAAAACTTTGACATTTCCTTTGACACTAACGAAGTCGCCCAAAATTTTAATCATGTTTGGGATATTAATATTCCCGGCATTACTAACCAAGCTGACTTTTCATCATTTAATGTTTCTGTTATCTATCCCTCATTTTTAGGAAATCCCGCATACATCAAGCCGGCATCTTCAAATGCAAATATTCAAAACGGGAATGAACTAACTTTTACAAAACAGGATTTGGGCAATTCCGGTATTTCCATAGCGTTTGGTAATTTCCAAGTTTACAATTTTAATTTAACTTATCATTTGCAAAACAAGAATTACTTTCCGATTTCAACTGAGATTGCTTTGCCGCCGTCAACCAATTATCAAAATGTGCAAATTGACAGCATTAATCCAAAGCCAACCAATGTCAAACTGGACAAGGATGGAAACTGGCTCGCCGGATACACATTGGCGCCCAATCAAAAATTGGACGTTAAAGTGAACGGAAAAGTACAAATATATTTAAACCCTCAGCCCGAAACGCTAAGCAATAATGAACTAACCGATTACTTAAAAAATCAAACTTATTGGGAATCTAATAACCCAAAAATCACTGAACTGGCAAAAACCTTAAAGACGCCTTACGCTATTTACCAATATGTCGTTAAAACTCTAAACTATGACTTCAATCGGGTACAAAATAATAGTCCGCGGCTTGGCGCTTTGCAGGCATTAAATAAACCCGATTCGGCGGTTTGTCTGGAATTTAGCGATTTATTTATCGCCTTAGCGCGCTCGGCCGGGATTCCGGCCCGGGAAATTGAGGGATACGGCTACAGCAATAATTCCCGTGAAAGGCCTCTGTCGCTGGTTGAGGATGTTTTACATGCCTGGCCGGAGTATTACGATTTTGACAAAAAAACCTGGATCATGGTTGACCCGACTTGGGGAAATACCACCGGTGGAGTTGACTATTTTAATACTTTAGACTTTGACCATTTTGCCTTTGTGGTTAAAGGCGAAGCCAGCGATTATCCGATTCCTGCCGGCGGCTACAAACTCTTGACTGATAAAAACACCAAAGATATTGACGTCCAAATCGGCTCTAATTTTGACCAGAACGTTACAAAGATTAACGCTTCCTTGCAAATCCCAGACACATTGGTCGCCGGTTTGCCAACCGACGGTTTTATCAAGGTTAATAATGTCGGTCAGAGTTTTATTGAACAACAATTAATTACGGCATTAACGGATTATTTAACACCCCATCAGCAAAGTTTTACCGTCAAAAATATTCCCCCCTATGGATTTGTCACCGTTCCAATCTCGTTTGACCGGACGCCAGTTTTGACAAACCGCACCGATACGGTTAAAATTACAGCTGGCAATTATTCGTTTAGCAAAAACGTTCGGATTCTCCCGTTTTTTGTCAACCAGTTATTTATTTTAGGAGGAATAATATTTGTTAGTATCTGCATCATCATATCGTTTACTACCTACCTTTTCAGGCGTGTATCTCTTCTTCGACAAAGACGGGAAGATACTTTACGTGGGGAAAGCCAAGAATCTTAAAACGCGTGTTTCCTCGTACTTTTCAAAGCAATATTTAGGCGAAAAAACCAAACTTCTTGTTTTACAAATTAAAAAAATTAAAACGGTTGAAGTGGCTTCGGAAATTGAAGCCTTTTTACTTGAAGAACGGCTGATTAAGAAATACACACCGCGCTACAACATTAAATTACTTGACGGCAAAAGGTATCCCAGTCTTAAAATCACCGTTAAAGACAAATATCCGAAGGTTTTACTGGTCAGAAAACAAGAAGCGGATAATGCCAGATATTTTGGGCCCTACACCAGCACTTCATCGCTTCGGACAGTCCTAAAAATATTGAGGAGAATTTTCCCATACCAAGCGGTTCTAAATCACCCGAATAAGCTTTGTTTGTATTATCATTTGGGTTTGTGTCCATGCCCAAGCGTGATCAAAGACGAAAATTATCGCCAGAACATTAATCATATCATTGATTTTTTGGAAGGAAATAAAAAATTGCTACTGAAAGATTTAGAAAAAGAAAGAAATCAAGCCGGCATTAGAGAAGATTTTGAGTTAGCCCAAGCAATTCAAAAGAAAATTGAAGCCATCATGCTTATTACCAGTCCATTTTATCAGCCGTTTGAATACGAGCTTAATCCGAATTTAAGAAGTGACGTTGTTGCATTGAATTTACAGTCATTAAAAGAAATTTTGAACGCAAACGGCGTTTCCGTTTCAGAACTAAATCGGATTGAATGCTACGATATTTCCAATACTTCCGGCCTAAACGCCACCGGCTCAATGGTAGTTTTTACCAACGGCGAAAAAGATTCATCCTCTTACCGGCGTTTTAAAATAAAGCGAGACTATCAAAGCAAACCGAATGATTTTGCAATGATGCAAGAGGTATTAGAAAGAAGACTTGGTCACAGCGATTGGTCAAAACCGTCTTTAATTATTGTTGACGGCGGAAAAGGACAGGTCTCTTCGGCAAAAAGAATTATTGACAATTTATCTATGAACATTCCATTGATTGGTTTGGCAAAAAGAGAGGAAACGATAATTACGCCTGAACTAAAAGAAATAAAACTACCCAAAGACTCACCGGCTTTACAATTAATGATGAGACTCCGGGACGAGGCGCACCGTTTTGCCATCACTTACCACAAAAAATTAAGAAGCAAAGCCTTCCTCCCTTCTCTCAATGGAAAAATTTGACGTAGTATGATACAATCGGCCCCATAGTTTATCTGTCCGAAAGGTAGGTGATAAATATGGTAGATGCATTAGGTCCTAGTCACGAAGGAGAAGTCGCTCCAGAGGTCATTAGTATGCAAAACGTCCATAAAGCTAGATTGCAGATGGTTGGTTATAAAACTGGTCAACCAGTCGAGGCAGAGCTTCAAGGTCGTACAGTTCCACAACTTGCAGCTGAAGTAGCCGCAAACGTATATGGAATCCGAACATTTGAGATACTAGAAGGAACCGTTATGGTTGATGGCAAACCTGAACCCGTTTCTGGTGAAAAGCGCAACTTTTCTGGTATGGCTTATATCGATGGTCGAGTCATGTCACTCGCTGAATATAACAAACGTTTTCCTAAGGATAGGCAAACAAAAGAGTCTCAATTGCGAGCACATGGTCGGGCTTCCGATTGGCTTGTTGAATTAAGAACTGGAGGATTCCTGCAGTTCTTCCCAGAACAAGGAGATACAAGTATACCGTTGCAAAACAGGACGGACGAGTAACAATAATTATTGATTATCAATAATTAAAATATCCTTAGCCGTAAGACTGGGGATGTTTTCTATTGAAGTTTTGTCTCCGATAAGTATAATTCAATTGAGTCGATAAAATGACAAGGCTATTTTCGCGTAATGTCGTACTCGTAGGGAAAATAAAGAAAAGTTGCCGGCGGATCATCCAGTAAATATTTTTGGAAATCGGCATATATTGTTTGCCTGACGCTAATATCCACCGTCTGCCTGCCATCCTCCAAAAGCTTATCAATTCTTAGGTTTACATAATGAGTAATGTTATTTTGCTGGGACGAGTGCCAAAGCGTGTATTGATCGGGGTCTTTGGAAACATTAAACTCGCCTAGGAAAACTTGGAAGTCTGAAGGAAAAGTGTCAACTATTTTAACGTTAGTTTTAATGCCAATTTTTGCCCATAAAGCTTTTATCTGATTAGCCATGTTCTCATATTCCGGTAGCGCTTTTAGCTCCAGCGTTAAAGACGAACTCTGACTAGAGTTGACAGATTCTCCCAACAAAAGCTTGGCATGTTCAAAATCTTGGGCGTAAGTAGTTAAGCCGCTCTGACTGACCCAGGAGTTGGGCGGAAAGGGTCCGTAATTCCTTTGGCCGCTAGCAAAAGTGTCAGGCATAGCGTAGGCAAGCGCCTCTCTTAATCTTTTGTCCGATAAGTTTTTGTCTTGGGTATTATAAAAAATCGTCACCAACTGGGAATAGTTGGTGCTTTTTGAAATATTGGCGTGTTTAAAATCCGCTAAGCTCTTGCCGTCAAAATCTAAACTTCTAACGCCGAGAATTTCCTTAACATCGCCTAATACAAAAGCGGTTTTCAAAGCTTCTTCGGTCGGATAAAATTGGTAAGTGATTTCTTGATTATGTCCTTTATTGGCCACCAGACTAATTGATTGCACAAAGTTGCCATTCAGATTTATAGATTGAACTTTATAATCCCCGACTCCCACAAAGCCGTCTTTAAAAATCGGCCGTGAAACCGTTAATAAGAATGGCGAGTAGCTGCTTTTTAAATTGAAAATTATAGTGTTTTTATCAGGTCTTTGGGCGGTAACGTCGGTGAAATCGTACTTAATTTGGTCCGAAGTCAGTTTTGTCCCGTCACTAAAAATGACGTTATCTTTTAGGTGAAAAATGTATGTTTTGCCGTCATTTTTAATTTCCCAGGATTTGGCCAAATCCGGCTTGGGCAAATCTTGCGAATCGGCGTAAACCAAACCCTGCGACACTTTGGATAAAATTACCGCCGGCAAGTTATCCACACTATAGGAGCCGGCCATGCCGACCGTCTGTTCCTGAGTAAAAGGCATTAAAGGAATAAAGTAATTAACGACGAATTTGAGGAGAAAAAAGACTACTAAACCAAGTCCGAAGGAAATTAAAATGGTTCTTCGCCATTTCTTTAGATATGCTTTTAAAAGCCACAAAATAAGACGACGTCTGTTTAGAAAAATCATACTATTTTAAGGGGAGTAGAAGCAGTAGGGAAGCTATGGCAAAAATAACAGTTGTCACGACTGTTGCCCACATCAAAAGCTTTTCTACGCTTCGTTTGCTTCTGTAAAATTCACCGGTTCCGCCAAAGGCCGTGGACAAACCGCTACCTTGCATTTGCAAAAGCACCAAAGCGATTAAGGCAATCGCCGCGGCAATCGCAATGATATTTAGAATAATCATTAGCTTAGATTATATATTTTTTGAATACTGATTTGCAAATTATGAAGAGTTATTTTTTAACCAGCCAGGTTAGAAAAGAAACTATCAGTGATTGTAAAAAGGCGACCAAGAGAAAGGCAAAAATGATATTAAAGTAAAACTGAGGAATCACAAAACCCGAATAGGATAACCCTGGAAAAGTAAAGGCGTTGATGGCAATTCCCGGCACAATCACCGTCAAAAGATAAAAGATGATGATGTTGGTAACAAATGAAAAAAGCCCGAGCGTAATAATATTAAAAGGCAAAGATAGAATATTTAAAATTGGTTTTAGAAAAACCAAGAGAATCGTCAACGCAATTCCGCCGAAGAGATAAGTTGGCAGTCCTCCCGTGACTTTTACACCCGAGATTATTTGGGTGAGTAAAAAAATGGAGAAAGCGTTAAATAAAACGTTTCTTAAAAATCCCTTCATAATTTAATGCTAACAGATGAAATTTTATGTGTCAATTCATTCTACTTATGGATGAGGAGAATTATTTAAAAAATTATTTACTTGAGGGTTTTAGCGGAATTAAAATTCCAAGGTATTCCTATTCGCGTGGTGGAAAATGTCTATTAGTCTGTATAACGACTTCAGCTAGCAAAGTGGCAAGTCCACGCCTTTCTTCAACAGAAGCTTCGGGCCCTGAAGCATGAAAGAGTACCTCCGTAAGCGCTCTTTCGGATACTTGCATATCTAAGCCGCCCCCATGAACCTGAGCATCGGAGTCTAAATCCGCTCTGAGGACAGCGGGACCAATTGGACCACTATACCGAACAACGTAATCTTCTTCTGTATGTCCGTGAGCACTTTTTTCTGGCATGTGCTGATTATAAGATGTTTTTCTCTGTTGTCAATAGTAACTTTATATCTTGCAAAGATTTTACCCAGAGCGTATATTAGTGACTATGAACGACATCAAATGTCCTCATTGTGGAAAGCTGGTCCACGTTGACGAAGTCTTACGCCACCAACTGGAAAAGACCATTTTGAAAGAAGAGTCCGAAAAACAAAAAGAAGAACTGGATAAAGCTAGACTAGCGGCGGAGAAAGAAGCTGCGGAAAAATTTGCCAAAGAAAAGCATGCTTTAGAAAATAAATTACTCAAAGAACAAGACGAAAGGGAACGGTTTGAAAAGAAAATTAGCGAAGAAGCAGCAAGAAAAGCGGCTGAGGAACAAAGATTGAAAATCCGGGAAAAAGATTTGCAGTTAGATGAAATAAGAAGAGTTAATGAAGACTTAAAACGCAAACTTGAGCAGGGCTCACAGCAAAGACAGGGTGAAACTTTAGAATTGGATTTAGAAGAACAATTGCGGGCCAAGTTTACCAACGATGAGTTTGTACCGATTCCCAAAGGCGTTGAAGGAGCGGACATTTGGCAAAAAGTTAGATTCAACGGAAAAGTTGTCGGCTCAATCCTTTGGGAAACTAAACGCACTAAAGCTTGGAGTAACGGCTGGATTACTAAGTTGAAAGATGACGCGGCCAAAGTCAGCGCCAGCGAATCAATTATTGTTTCGCAGGTTTTGCCGGAGGGTTCAACCAGCTTTGATAGAAAAGACGGCGTTTGGATTACCACTTACGAACATGCGATTGGTATTTGCCGCAATGTGCGCTTTTTAATTACCACTGTTGCATCTGTCAAATCGTCAACTTCTCAAACTGATGAGGATTGGGGACAAATCCGCGATTATATGCTAAGCGATTCATTTAAGCACCGCATGCAGGCGCATTTTGATGGCGTTAAGGCGCTAAGGGATAGTTTGGATGCGGAGAAACGGGCAACACTCTTAAGATGGAAGAAACAGGAATCGCAAATTGAAAAACTGGATACCAATACTACGAACTTTTATGGTGAACTAAAAGCAATCGTTTCAAATTTACCGGAAATTAAAGGAGTTGACGCGCCGCTTTTGGAAGACGGAAATGAAGAAGACCAGGGAACCCTCGTTTGATTTAGAAAAAGGACTTTTTGAAAATAAAGTTGATTTTGTTTTTGGCATGGATGAAGTCGGACGCGGCAGTTTTGCCGGACCGTTAGTTGCTTCCGCTGTTTGTTTTGAAAATGAACATAAATGGTTTAATGATTTGAACGATTCAAAACTTTTGTCAGCCAAAAAGCGCGGACATTTGTCAAAATTAATATTGAAAAATGCCAAATGTTTTACGGAAATTATTGAAGTTGAAACAATCAATAAAATCGGGATAGGGAAATCCAACAAACTTATTTTTGAAAGATTGATTAAGAAAATTTTAAATGAACACAAAGAAAAGAAAGTTCATTTTTTAATTGACGGGAATAAAAAGAAAATTGGGCGGAAAAATTCGCAATTTATTATTAAAGGTGATGGTAAAGTGATTTCCATTGCCGCCGCATCAATTATTGCCAAAGTTTACCGGGATAAGCTAATGCGGGAGTTAGGAAAAACGTACAAAGGCTATAACTTTAGTAAAAATAAAGGTTACGGCACCAAATTCCATCAAGAAGCAATTCAAAAGCTCGGCCTTTGCGCCATCCACCGAACCTCTTTCAACCTCAGCAAATTTCTCTAATTAAGCAACTCGCTTCCGGAACCCAAAATCAACCACTATAATCGGCTCCTTTCCTGAGATACAATACGTCGCTAAAGGAACTACGGTTGACGCAATCGGTACATTTTTGGAATCTGCCTTCGTTGGCACAGCAGGAATATTTTTACTATTAATCTCTTCAAGTTCTCGAATAATTATTTGATTTTTAGGATCATCCTTATTTTCAACCAAATTCCAGATTCCCCAATAACCTATATACCTTACTTCACCATCATTTGTTGCGTTATCGTCAGCGTTTAATATCTGTATTGAATTCAGCAATTCATATTGAAAATCCTCGACTTTGTCTCCTGGAAGCCCCACGTTCCCATCCCAAGCTGTCCCCTCTGCCTCTCCGATATTCTCTTCACAGTCTTTTGTCTGGTCACAAAATTGAGCGGCTTTTTTAAGCTCGTTAAGGGCAATCCTGTCGTAAAACAAAGGACTATATCTCCCTAAAGGAGTGTTTAAAACATTCTCATCACCAATAAGGGGAATCGAAATACCTCCTGCGTCCACAGAATAATCGTGAATACTTAGTCCAACGGGCGTACTGGGATCATCAGCTTTTAAGGCTTTTATGGCATCTATTACGGGATCTATATTCAGCGGCCCCGCAGAACTAACAATAATTCTTCTGCCGGGAAGAAAACGCTTTGAATTTTTGGCATCCTCTACTATTACTCCTTTATCAAATACTACCTGCTCATCTTTATCCCCGAAATGATTATTGAACTCATTTTGAAACTGCAATCCAATAATTAATTCCAAATCTTCTTCAGAATAGTTAGCTACCAAAGATTTAAAAACCTCTGTTTGGTAAGCTAGGTCGTCTTTGGCTAATTCCGAACCTGCATAAACAACACCGCCGCTGGTGGCAATTTTCACCAATTCGGCTTCTTTTTGCGGTGGGACGTTTTGCTCTTTCCAACCTGGGTTTTTGGTTCCTAAATCGAGATCAAACCTCATTTTATATTGCACCAACTTATCTAAAAAGGGTTTATAAAATTTCAAAGTATAGTTACCGTTTGCGTCAACGACGTTGTCCCATCTAATACCAATTGCTATTTCGTTCATGTGTAATTCGTTGTGTATGTAATCCAGCGAATTCAACGCGCGGTTATAGGCTGCTTCTCCTGATGTGGTATCCATGTCTAAAAGGTTCACACCGAATTCGTCAGGAATAAACGTACAGCCGATGTTTATTTTTGCAAATTCTTTGTTGTATTTTGCTAAAAATTGACCTGGGGGAAGGTTAGCATCCTGCCATGTTTGACTATTATCTGTAACAGCCTCTTGGACTGTAACAGCATATCTAATAATTTCCGCAGCCGGTTTTGAAATGCCCGTAGCCAACGCTACCGTAGCAAGGCCTCCCATGAATACGTTTCTTATTCTTGCCCTTCTAGAAATCGCCTTTTTCTTTCTTTGCTTTCTCTCCTCTCTTTCAATACGAGCTAAATCGTCCCCCCAATCTATTTCCCTCACGGGAATTGTCTGGAGAGCTGAGCTACTAACAGGGATTGCGCTATTATTTATTCTCATGGGTTGGTCGTTTAGTGTTAAAGGGGATTTACTTTGATCAAATTGAGAATGTATTACGCTTAATCTACGCCCATCGGAGTCCAGCGACTCTTCTTGTCTTTCCGGCAATGCTGCCACTAGATTATTCCTCTTTTCATAAATACTTGGGCAATTTATCAAATTGAGGCAGTAAATGCAATCCCTTGCGCGCCTGAAGGGAATCGAACCCCCAACCCCTTCGTCCGAAGCGAAGTGCTCTATCCGTTGAGCTACAGGCGCAAGTTATTGTCTAAACCACATACATTATAGTATACTTAAGAGGATTTTTGTAGCGGGCCGCTAGCTCAACTGGCAGAGCAATTCCCTCTTAAGGAATAGGTTCAGAGTTCGATTCTCTGGCGGCTCACCGAAGGAGAAC
>DATKGY010000020.1:0-4532 GCA_035510535.1 Patescibacteria group bacterium | reverse complement strand
GGGCGGCCTGAATTGCCAATTCGGTCGTTTCCTTGTCGCGGATTTCTCCAACTAGGATAATATTTGGGTCTTGTCTTAAAAATGCTCTCAACCCGTCGGCAAAAGTCAACCCCACCGCCGGATTTATTTGCACCTGGTTTATTCCGGCCATTTGGTACTCGATCGGATCTTCCAAAGTCATAATGTTAACTCTGGTAGTATTTAGCTTTGATAAAACCGAATAGAGAGTAGTCGTTTTTCCGCTGCCGGTTGGTCCAACAACAATAATAATTCCGTGCGGCCTTAGCATTGCTGTCTCAAGATTTTTAAGCGAGGGTCCCGAAAGTCCAAGTTCTTGCAAAGAGGGGACTCCACCTGATTTTCGTAAAAGCCTCATGACAATTTTTTCACCAAAGGCAGTCGGCAAAACCGAGATACGAAGATCAACCTCCTTATCTTCAATCTTAAAATTAAAACGGCCGTCCTGCGGAATACGGTGTTCATCTATTTTCATTTCCGACAAGATTTTAATCCTGGAAATAACCGCTTCCTGCACGCTTTTTGGCAAACTTAACCGGTCGTATAAAATTCCGTCAATTCTGTACCTAACCCTAACTCTATCTTCCTGCGGCTCAATATGCACATCCGAAGCACGTGAGGTAACAGCGTACTCCAAAATTGTGGAAACAATTTTGGCAATTGGCGCCTCTTTAATAATTTGGGCAATTTGGGTAGTATCAATAGTTTTTATTTTCCCCTGGTCCTCGGTTTCCTTCAGCGCCTCTCCAACTTCGCCAACTAATTCCTGTCTGTACTGTTGGTTAATCGCCATTTCAACATCTTTTTGTGAAGCGGCAAAAGTTTTAACATTTAAGCCTGTTTTTTCGCGAACAAAAGACACTGCTTCCAAATCAACCGGATTACTCATCGCCACCGAAAGCTCTTTTGTTTTGTCGTCATAAGCAAACGGCATTAAGGAGAATCTTTCTGCCACCGCTCTTGGCACAAAACCGATTGCCTGCGGAGAAAAAGAGGCGCCTTCAAGCGAAATAAAGGGGATGTTTAAAATCTTGGCTTTGGCTTCGGCTAACTTTTCCGGCGTAACAATATTTAAAGACTCTATAACTGTGGCTTCAGACAAACCTTGACTGGCGCTTTTGACTTTAACATCGTCGTATTGCGCTTTTGTAATAAGGTTTTGCGAAAGTAACGCGTCAGCCAGACTTTGATTCGAATCTATAACCTGTGATGCTAAGTTTTGAGTATCATTGGGCATTACTATTATAGTAGGAGAAAATGTGATATAAAGTCAATACAAAACAATTTACAATTTCCAGTTTTCAATTTACAACATATGATTCATTGAAGCATTGAAAATTTATTGAAAATTAAGAATTAAAAATTAAAAATTGAACCCATGCAAAGCATTTTAATTACCGGGAAAGATAAAGAACAACTAAGGCTTACCGCTAAAGGAATCTGTGATGAAAATAAAATTTCCCGGTTTGATGTGGAAATTATTGAAACCGAAAAAACTGTCGGAATAGGGGACATCCGTAAACTGCAGGAAAAATTATTTCTTAAACCCTTAGAAAGTGCGATAAAAGCGGTTATTTTGGAAGCTTTTTTTGGCATGACCCCCGACAGCCAAAATGCTTTCCTAAAAGTTTTAGAAGAACCGCCAAACGACACGATTATTATGATTCTCGCCTTATCTTTGGATTTTGTTCTGCCCACTGTTCTCTCCAGATGCAAGTTGGTTAATCTTGACAGGGCTAGGACATTAAGCGCTGAAGAAATTGCCGGAAACTTAAAAATAATTGCTGAACTTAAAAACGGCGTCCCGGCAAAAGCTTTAAAAATCGCCCAAGACAGCGGCAGGGATAGGGAAGTGGCTTTGGAGTTTTTGGAGGACTTAATAATTAGTCTTCATACTAAGTTAGAGAGTGAGAATTTACAAACTCTTAAAGCTTTGCAAAAAACTTACACCATTATAAAAACGACTAATGTTGCCCCGCGTTTTGCTCTGGAAAATTTATTTTTGAGTTTCTAGGATTGTTCGGATTTGGATTTTTTAAAAGAGGCTACAAGGGCAAGCACCCCTGCCCCTCCAAGCGCCATAAAACCAGCATCATTTAAAAAATCGCCTACGCCACCATCTTCAACAGCATTGTAATCAGAACACACCCATCCCTCTTGGCCAGATGGAGTGACTATGGTTATTGGATTACATTCCTTATTGGCTTGATCCCTGTATGTTCCGCCCTGCCAGATACTCACTATTCCGGCAGCTGTTAGGAGACCGCTAATGACATATTCGCCCCCGACTCTTCTCATAGGAGAGGATTCTACCATTGTTTTAGGACATTCGTCAATAAAACCTGGAAAATTTGGTCCGGAAATCACATGATATAATATACCGATGAGAGAAAGAGCAACTGGCGGAGAAGTTCGAACCAAATCAACAAAGATTGCGAAAAGCAGTCAAGTTAATCCTGAGACAGAACCTATTTCAATACGAGAGGCAGCAAGGATAAAAGCTGTACTTCAGCCGATTAGAGTAGGACCACATCTAATTTTCTAACCCCCGGGGGAAATTTGGGCAGAAATTTGGTTTTTCAGCCGATAGTGATATAATTCACACATGACAAGCACGGAATGTAGAGGTCACAGGGTATATCAATTAATAGTTTCGGGAGATTCAAGCATAAGGATTCCCATAACTCTTCTTCCAGTAGAAAGAGAGATATTATCTTTGGCTTCCGCTACCGATCCAGAAACAGACCAGCCAATAGAGCTTCTTGGTTATTCTCTTGGAAGACAATTTCAAAGAACGGATATCCCCCGTACTCATTCGACAATAGATACAGCCCTAAGAAGATTAATTGGCTGGGGATTTCTTCAGTACCGCTTAGAACGAGTCCCAGGGAAAACGCGCAAATATTATTCAATTACCCCAGCAGGAATTGAAAAAGTTAAATAATCTGGGGAAAATTTGGGACGGAAACTTGGTTTTGCAACCGCAAAGTAATATAATCACCTCATGGAAGAAAATTTAAGAATACCACTTAGCGACGGAAAATTTGTCTATGGAACTCTTCGCGGACCTTTAAATAATCCTCTTATTATCTTTGTTCATGGTTTTATAGGAGATAAGGACGAACATATTCTTTTCAATGGAGCAAGGTTTTTTGCAGAAAATAATATTTCTTCATTTAGATTCAATCTCTATGGAGAACAAGAAGATTCTAGACAATTAAATGAATGCGATATATCAAATCATATTTCAGATTTAGAAAGAGTTATTTCATATTTTAGGAAAGACTGTTCAGAAATTATTGTGGTCGGACATAGTTTCGGAGGATTAATAACGCTTCTTTCGCGGAAACAAGAGTTTGATAAAGCTGTTCTTTGGGAACCGGCTGGTAATCCAAAAAAATGGTTAGTTGAAGATGCAAAGTATATTAAAGAACTTGGTTTATATTATTTTGATGATTGGGGCGTTGCTTATACGATTGGCAAATCAATGTATCAACAGTGTATTGATTTAAATACTGAAGGAATTTCATCTAAGTTTAGGAAGCCTCTAAAAATAATTTCCGCAGGCAATGGAATGCTGAAAGATGCAGCTAGAAAATATTTTGAACAAGCTAACCAGCCAAAAGAATTTGCGATAATTGAAGGAGCGGGACACAATTTTAACGAAGATGGGGCTGAAGAAAAACTTTTTGAAGAAACCCTCAAGTTTATAAAATAGCCCGGAAAATTTGGGACGGAGTCTATTGAGGAATCGGAAGCCCAACTTCTTCTTCGAGGCGGGCAATTCTTTTTCGCTGTTGCATTTGCTCCTTGTCAAGCAAATCCAGCATCGTTCCCTGATCGCGCTTAAGGAGGGAAACGTCTTTTTGGATTTTCTTAGCATTATTTGCAACGTCATCAAGTTTAATTTCAACGTTTTTAATTCTATCATCCAGTTCGCCAATATTCGCTTGAACTTGCATTCTGGACAACCTAATTTGACTCCCCAAAGTTTGGGTTGAATCTTTAACCTCCACTTTTACCTCCTGACGAATAACTTTTCTAACTTGATCTAGGTCGTTTTTAGTTAACATGGAGTAAAAGTATATTCTTGACTAAAAACTTTGTCAACGGAACAAAATATATCAGCGGAGAGAATTTGGTCCGGAAACCTCATAGTGGTATAATCACTCTCATGGTTGAAAAATTTGAGAACTCTTTTAGAAACGGACCGGCAATTAACCCTTCAATTCACGATTGCAAAATAATTGAACCAAAAGGCATGAGTCGCATGCAAAAAGCTGAATATTTAGGCCTTGGCACCGTTGAGTTAGCAGGTAGATGTGTTGATATATTTTTCGTTGCTGTTACAGCAGTAGTTGGATTGGAAATGATTATTGCAGGTATAGGAGAAAATTGCCCGGCAGAGCTTACCGCTGGAATCGGAACTATAAGCGTTGCTTCCATCATAAGCCGCCTAGCAAATAGGGTATTTAATAAATCTGGAATTGCGTTTGCGAAAATCGGAGAACCTT
>DATKGY010000019.1:0-19246 GCA_035510535.1 Patescibacteria group bacterium | reverse complement strand
TTATCTTTTGGAGGATCCGCTTTGGGAGTAGTAATTGAACGGTCCATGTACCAAGAATTATCGGACATATTTTTATTATATCAGATGTCAAAATGAGGCTAATCAATTTTGGGTAAAAGTTTTATAATAATGTTAAAATAGATGTATGCCCAATGAGTTTTTAATTTTAACCACAATCATTATCCTCGGGTTTATAGTCCTCGCTTATTTTTTGAATAAGAAGCTGTCTGAACAAAAACCTGACCAGGCGCTTTTGGAATGGTTAAAAAATATGCAGTCAACCATTACTAATTCTTCGTCGCAGACTGTCAGAACGCTGCAAGAGAATACTAAACAATTAAACGAACGCTTGGATACTGCTGCCAGAGTTATTAGGGACGTCGAAAAAGAAGTCGGACAAATGAGTGAAATCGGCCGCAACATGCGCGAGCTCCAAGACTTTCTAAAAAGCCCGAAGTTGAGAGGTAATATTGGCGAACAGGTATTGAAAGATTTGATTGCGCAGATGTTTCCCAAAAGCAGCTTTCATTTACAGTACGAGTTTAAGTCGGGCGAAAAAGTTGACGCTGCCATTCAAACCGACGCCGGGATTTTACCGATTGATAGTAAATTCCCAATGGAAAATTATCAAAAAATGGTTAAGGCAACTGAGAAAGCGGAGAAAGAAATGTCTGAAAAAGAATTTGTCAGGGATATTAAAAAACACATTGATGCAATTTCCAAAAAATATATTTTGCCTTCGGAGGGCACAATGGATTTTGCCTTAATGTATATTCCTAGTGAATCTGTTTATTACGAAGTTGTCAATCAAACAGACGTTTTGGATTACGCCAGAAAAGCGCGGGTTTACATGGTTTCTCCATCCACTTTATACGCCCATTTGCAAACCATCCTTTTGTCTTTTGAAGGAAAGAAAATTGAAAGTAAATCCAGAGAATTATTTACACTTTTAAGAAGCATGCAAATTGACTATGAAAAAATTGAAGAAAATATGTCAACGCTTGGCAAACATATCAATAACGCTTATTCGCAGTTTGGCAATGTTTTGTCGGGATTCTCAAGTTTGGGGCAAAAACTGAATTCGACCAAAACCCTGGAAGGCAAAAAAGAAATAGACAAAGAGGAGGTGAATAATGAATAAATATTTAATCGCATTAGTTATTTTAGTCATTTTAATTTCGGCTGCAGCAACCGGATATTTACTGTTTAAAAGTAACATGCAAAATAGGACAGCGCAAAATCAAGCGGGACAGAATAGTCAAAATGTTAGCAGCATAAAATCCAATAATCAGGTTATTCCAGCAGAGACAGTAACTTTAACTAGCGCCGGATTTAATCCGCAAACTTTGACAATTAAGGCTGGTGAAAGAGTGGTTTGGCTAAATAATAGCGGTGTAGTCGGAACAGTAAATTCGGACAATTATCCAACCAACCTTCTGTATCCATTCTTGAATTTTGGACAGTTTGATAATGACTCCAGTTTTTCAACCATTTTTACAAAACCTGGAACTTACACGTATTATAATTACTTAAGCCAAAACCAAAGTCAAAGAGGAACAATCATCGTTAATTAAGCTGGAATTTCAAAAGTGTAAAATGATACAATAGCCGCATGAAAGCAGGCATTAAACTTGATAAAAAACAGCTAAAAGCGGTTAAATACGGCACGGGGCCGCTTTTGATTATTGCCGGCGCCGGAACAGGCAAAACCACTGTCATTACTGAAAGAATTAAACACTTAGTCCTCAAGAAAAAAGTTGAACCTTCCAAAATCTTGGCGTTAACTTTTACCGAAAAAGCGGCCAAAGAAATGGAAGAGAGAGTTGATCAGGCTATGCCCTACGGCTATACCCAAATGTGGATTTCCACTTTCCATTCTTTTTGCGACCGGATTTTAAGAAACGAAAGTATCCACATCGGGCTCAACCCCTCGTATAAACTAATGACTGAAGCGGAAAGTATTTTATTTCTAAGAGAGCATCTTTTTCAATTTGATTTAAATTATTTCCGCCCGCTTGGTAACCCGAATAAATTTTTAGAAGCACTGCTTCAGCATTTCTCCAGATTAAAAGATGAAGATGTCTCGCTAAGTGATTACTTAAAATTCGTCAGAGCCGATAAGGAATTGAGAATGAATAAAGAAGAATACCAAAAATATTTAGAACTGGCTAATGCTTACAAAGCCTATGAAGAGTTAAAAACTAAAGAAGGCGTAATGGATTTCTCCGATCTAATTTCTAATACTTTGAAGCTTTTCCGTCTGAGAAAAAACATTTTGAAAAATTATCAAAGTCAATTTGAGGATATCTTGGTCGATGAATTTCAGGATACCAATTACGCCCAAAATGAATTGGCGATTTTACTTAGTGGTGACAAAAAGAATATTACCGTTGTCGGCGACGACGACCAATCGATTTATCGCTTCCGCGGCAGTTCCATTTCCAACATTATTCAATTCCGGCAGCGTTTTCCCAAAGTCAAAATTGTGACCTTGATAAATAATTACCGCTCCACCAAAGAAATTTTAGACAGTTCGTATAAATTAATTCAGAATAATAATCCCGACCGATTAGAGGTAAAAGAAAAATTAAATAAAAAACTGATTTCGGTCAGAAAGATTAAAGGCGAAAAAATATCTTTTCTCTATCGAAAAAGAGTTGAAGACGAAGCCCAAGCAGTAGTGAAGCAAATAGAGAAATTGAGCGAGGACAAAAAATATGCCTTTAAAGACTTTGCGATTTTGGTGAGGGCCAACGACCACGCCGAAAGTTTTGTCAGAGCGCTCGAGAGGTCAAGAATTCCCTACCAGTTTCTAGGCCCGGGAAGACTATTTCATCAGGAAGAAATTAAAGATTTAATCGCCTATTTAAAAGTGCTTTATAACTTTGAAGACTCCGCTTCTTTATATCGGGTTTTAAACATGCCGGTCTTTGAACTGGACAGCGTTGAAATTGCCGCGCTCATAAATCTCTCGAAAAGAAAAAATTATTCACTTTTTGAAGCTTTGGAAAAACATAATGAGATTTTGTTTAAAGATAAGACAAATGAGGCGATTGATAATTTCTACAAGATGCTAAAAAGACATTTGGGCTTAGTCCATAAAGAAACCGCCGGACAAATTCTGTATTACTTTTTAGAAGACTCCGGACTAATTCAAAACATTGTTGAGTACAAAACGCTTAAGGATGAAACAATTGCTAAAAACATTGCCAAGTTTTTTGATAAATTAAAAACCTATGAAACCGACCATCAAACCGCCTCGGTTTTTGATGTGGTTGATTGGATTGATTTATCAATGCAGATGGGTGAAAGTCCACTGGCTGCAGACCTGGATTGGTCGGAAAATAACGCCGTCAATATTTTAACTATCCACTCGAGTAAAGGCTTGGAATTTCCGGTAGTATTTTTAGTTAACCTGGTTACGCAAAGATTTCCCACCCGCGAAAGACATGAAAAAATTCCAATCCCACAAAAACTGATTAAAGAAATTCTGCCCAGCGGAGATTTTCATTTGGAAGAAGAACGCCGGCTGTTTTATGTCGGGCTAACAAGAGCCCGTGATTTGTTATTTTTAACCGCCGCAAATTTTTATGGCGAAGGGAAACGGGAAAGAAAACTTTCGCCGTTTGTTTACGAAACGCTTCGGGAAAAGGATATTGAAAAGATTTTGAGAAAGAGCGAACCGGAAGATATACAGCTGTCACTACTTGAATGGGCGGATAAAGGAAAGCAAAAAGAAAAAGCAATATTAAAATCTGCAACGGCTATTAATTATCTTTCGTATTCGCAATTGCAGACTTTTGAGATTTGTCCTTTGCATTATAAATTGAAATATATTCTTAAAATCCCGACCCCCCAAACTTCTGCTCAAAGTTTTGGTACCAGCGTCCACGCGGCGCTTAGGAATTTTTACCAGAATTGGCAAAACGGCAAGAAACTAAAGATCGCTGATATCAAAAAAATCATTGTTGACGTTTGGATCAACGAAGGGTATTCCAGTAAAACTCACGAGAAAAAAGCTTTGGAAAAAGCGACAAAGATTGTTGCTAATTATTTAGTGCATAATTTTGACAGAAAGCATTTGCCGCTGGCGCTTGAGTATCCGTTTAATTTTTATTTAGACAAAGTTAAAATTGCGGGAAGAATTGATAGAATTGACAACGTTGATAAAAATAAAATTGAGATTATTGATTATAAAACCGGTGACAACGTTCTCACGCAAAAAAAGTTAGAAGAGGATTTACAGTTGACTTTTTATGCCTTAGCGGCCAATGAGGTAAAAGATAAAACCTTGGGTAAAGAACCGGAAGACATTCTATTATCTTTGTATTATCTGGAAAAGGATTTAAAACTGACAACTACCCGAAGCAAAGAGCAATTAAAAGAAGCAAAGGAACTTATTTTGGAAAAAGTTAAAGAGATTGAAAAGAGTGATTTTAAGTGTAGCGGCTCACTTTTCTGCAAAAACTGCGAATACAAGATCCTTTGTCACGCCTAAAAAGTGGTACCATCAACAATATAGTCAGCTTTCTTCTGTGGTTTTTCAGATTTAATATATTCTTCTTCCTTGGGCATCCAGTAATTTAACCATCTATCTGAACTATCAACTCCGCTTAGTTTTGCATCACGAGCAACCCCTCTTTTATGTCCAATTCTCGGTGGACATTCAACCCAAATTTTATAATTATAGTAAGATTCTAAATCAGAGTTTAAGGCAAAAATTCCATCCAAGATAACAATGCCACCAGGCTTAATGGAATAGTGTTCGCTTTCGTATCCTTTTTCATAGCCTCTATAATTTGCAACTTGGTTATTTTTTAGAGGAGTTATGACTTCGTCAATAACTCTCTCGCTACTAACTTTACCATCATACATTCCAAAAACATCTAGCGGTATAATCTTAACGTTTGGTAATTGATTTTTTATTTGTTCCGCTAAATAACTTTTCCCAGATCCACTTCTTCCGTCTATTGCTATTAAAAGCGTGTCCCCATTTTGTTGCTTTTGTTTAATATTTTTAATAATTAACTGAACATCCATAGTTAAAGTATATCAGAAGTGACTTTGAGGTTAAATTATGATTCTGAAATTCGACTTTTGGCCCCTTTTTTGTTAAAATATGCCTTGTCTGCGGATGCAGAGTTGCTAGTCCGATGTTACATCGGACAGGAAAGTCCAGACAGGTATAAAGCCGGGGTTGGAACGTAAGTTCCGACTAGTAATAGCTAGTTTTCCGATTCTTTACCCACATGTGGAATCGGAAACAGATTCTAAATTAACAGGATCTGAGAGCAACAGAGACGAGTGGGAGTGAAACGGGCAATCCTACCTGCTGCAACCTTTGACTGATGCGTTATCACCTTGCTTTAAGGGAGCATCGAAAAAAGGGCAGTCCGATGCAAAATCGGACCGAAGTGACCAAATATCACAACGAGATAGATTGCAATTAGAACAGAATCTGGCTTACTCCATCCGCAGATTTTTTAGTGGGATTTTTCGCTATTTATTTTATCCAGGGAATATTCGAAAATAATCTTTATCACCCCTGCAATTGGTACCGCCAATATTAGACCGACAATTCCGGCGATATGTTCTCCGGCAATCACCGCAAACAGAATAATTAACGGGTGCAGTTTAGTAATTTTACCCATTACATACGGATTAATTAAATAGTCTTGAATTTGGCGTACGACCGCATAAATTACAACTACTGCCAGCGCCATCTGCAAAGGAGCCAAACCAAAATTAGAGCCGCCACCGATAAATGCCGCCAATGCCGCCACCGATGCCGCAACGATTGGACCAATAATTGGAACAATCTCGGCAAAGCCGGAAAAGACCGCCAAAATCAAAGCAAACTTTACCCCCAAAATTGTCAGACTGATAAATAATGCTAGAGCGACAAAAAATACTAAAAAAATCTGGCCCCTTAAATAACCGCCCAGAACGGAATTAATTTTCCGGATTAAAATATCTGCTTCTATTTTGTAATCATTAGGAACAAAATTAAGCATTTTATCAAACATTCTCCGGCCTTCCTTAAGAAAGTAGAAAGCCGCAAAAAGGAAAACGATAAAACTTAAAATCCTTGAGAAAGCCTTTGGGACAAAAGAAACAACCGAAGGGAAAGAAATAAAAGTGCCCTTTTCAAAACTAACCAAAGTCTCATTAACGGCCGGTTTTAGCCAACCGGGAAGGCTGTTAATTTGGGACTGAGCGGTTTTGGTAATCGTAATTGCTTCTTGTTTTAGTTCCAAAGACTCTTCAATAATTCGGCTGGAAAAAGCCATACCGGCCATCGCCACAATTATCACGATTGCCAAATAAATAATTAGCGCCGAAAGGGCTCTGGGAAGTCTTAGATGATGGGAGAAGAAATTGACAACCGGATTAAAGATGTAAGCGAAAATGGCGGCCAAAACAAACGGAGTTAAAACTGCGCGTTCTAAATAAAGGAACCACAAAAGTAAAAGTCCGACAACGATTAGAAAAACCGACCTTAGTCTTAAAGTCATACCTGCATTATAGCAAATTTGAACTCTAAACTTACTATCTTACTAACTTTTTCAGCGTTTTCCCTGGTGTAAAGCCCGGCGCCTTTCTGGCGGCAATCGTGATTTTTTCTCCGGTCTTGGGGTTTCTTCCCGGCCTGGCAGCTCTTTTCCTGATTGAGAATGTACCAAACCCGGTGATTACCACTTTTTCTCCTCTTTTTAAAGAGTCTCTAATGCCATTTAAGAAAGCAGCGACTGCTTCCTTAGAGGCCTTATGCGTAAAGTTTCCTTTTTTTGCAACGAGTTCAACGAGATCTTTTTTTGTCAAAATTATCACCTCCTTTGATTTTAGAATATACTAACAATACAAGCTAAACCAAAAGATGTCAAGAGGATTTTTGAGGATAAATTCTATATTCAACCATGTCTAGTTCATTTCCCGATGCATTTATTTTTTTATACTCTGCCTCGACAACTCCACCCAAAGATTCCGGAATTTTCCTACTGGCAATGTTCCTTCTATCAACAGGGTAAATTAGATATTTATAGTTTATGTTTTTATCCGCCCATTCCTTTAATCCGGCTATTGCCTCTCTGCCAAATTTATTTCCATGCGCGATCTTCTTGACCCAAAGTCCCGGCTCAGGTGTTTCGGAATGTAAATTTTTAAGTCCCGCGTGTCCCAAAAATTCCCCGGTTTGTTTGTCCAGTATTACCACTTGAAGTTCTTCGCCATTTATCATTTTCTGAATTGAAGAATTTATGAAATCGAGAGTTTCATCGATTTTTTCTGCAGATTTAGGATACATATAAGTAGTTATTTCTGGTGTAAATTCTCTAAAAATATCCTCAGCATATTTTTCCGAGGTCGGAACAAGCCTTAAGCGGGGAGTCTCAACAATAACTTTTAATAAATCTGTTGTCATGTAAAATTATTTCTAATGATCTCAACGCATTCTTCTATTGATTTTTCTTCTGTGTTCAGTTCAATCGCGCCTTCAATTGGATTGTCTTTTACTTTATTGAATAAACCTTCAATGACAATATCTCTCAATGGTTTAGGTTTTATCCCATTTCTCTTCTTAAGAGTCTCCAAAGAACAAGTTAATTCATAGATAACTGTTGGGACCTGTTTTCTTTTCCCAAGATCAATCGCTTTTTGAAAATAATCTGGGTTTTTGAATATTCCTTCGTAAATTACTGAATAACCCTGATTTAATAAATAGTCCAAAATCGCAAGACAAGTATTCATTGTTTCATCTAGCGCTCTCTCTTCAGCATCTGAGAAAAAAGATTTTACATTGTCGGTTTTAAACCAAACGATCTTTTTATCAAAATCTCTTAGCTTTTCTCCTATTGTTGACTTGCCACTCGCAGAAGCTCCACGAAGGATTATTAACTTTTGACTCATAAAGTAATTATAGCAAATGAGAAGATTTAGGCGGCGAATTCGGTGGCGACGGCGCGAAACTCGCGGATGGCGGTGACTTTTATTTCTCCCGCAACCGCTTGGGATTTACTGACTTCGTCTCTGATTTTATTGGCAACTACTGTCGTTTCTTCATCGCTTAGTTTGCCCGGGTTGATAATCACCCTTAATTCTCTTCCTGCCTCAAATGCATACGCGTCTTCGACGCCTTCATACTTTTTGGCAATCTCTTCCATTTCCGAAAGTCTCTTACCGTAATTTTCCACATCTTCATATCTTGCTCCCGGTCTGGCACCCGAAATCTGATCGGCAATATGCACAATTACCGATTCCATAGATGTGAATGGTTTATCTTCGTGGTGTTCGGCCACGCAGTTAACAATTAATTCAGGAATACCGTGCTTTTTTAAAAAATCTACTCCCAAAGTAACGTGGCTTCCTTCACCTTCCAGCACTTTCCCGATGTCGTGAAACAAGCAACCCAAGCGAACAATGTTGACATTGGCTCCGACTTCTTCGGCGATATGCACGCCAATTTTTACATCTTCCAATGTATGAATAATTAAATTTTGTCCGTAAGAAGTCCTAAACTTAAAGCGGCCCAAGACTTCGATAATTTCTTTGGAAAGGTTAAAAACGCCTGCTTCGTGCGTCAGTTTTTCTCCCTCTTCAAACATTATCTTCTCGACTTCTTTTTTGGTTTCTTCAACTAGTTCTTCTATTCTGAATGGTTGTACTCTGGTATCTTTAATGAGTTTTTCCAAGGAGCGTCTGGCGATTTCTCTTCGGACTTGATCAAAACAGGAAAGTCTAATGACTCCTTCCTCGTCTAAATCAACATCTACGCCGGTAGCTTGTTCAAAAGCGCGGATATTGCGGCCTTCTTTACCGATAATCCGGCCCTTAATGTCTTCGTCGGGAATTTTGACAATTGAAACTGTATACTCAGCGATATAATTGACCGCACCAAAACGCATACTGTCCATTAAAATTTCCTGCGCTTTTTTGTCGGCGGTGGCTTTGGCTTCATCTTCCCGCTCTTTAATAATTTTTGCCACAGCCTTAGCTTCGCTTAATTCAACTTGGTCAAACAATTCTTTTTTAGCTTGCTCTGGGGACAAACCGGAAGCTTTTTCTAGTTTTTCCTGGTATTTATCCTTAAGTTCTTGGAGTTTTTTACGTTCCTCTTCTAATCTTTCTTCTCTGTCTAAGAGTTTCTTTTCTAACTGTATTAAATCTTGATTATCTTGTGCCATAAATTTGCGGACAAAAAGAAGCGCTCAACTTTCGTGAGTTACGCGGTAAAATATGGTGTGAACAAAAATTTCTCCATATAATTTCCTTTTGTCTTCTATATTATACTATTTTGCTGAACTTTGGTCAATTGCTACTTTTATGGTATCCCAATCAAAACCTTTTGATGCCAGATATCTTCCAAGCTTTTCTTTGACCTTAAACTTATCCGACTGATCATGAATTGTCCTAAGCTTTTTCTCTGCCAACTTCATCGCGCTCTCCGAATCATAATTCTTAATTCTTAATTCATAATTCTCAAATAATTCTTCCGCGACTCCCTTCTGTTTCAACTCGTACTTGATTACTCTCCAAGCTTTCGGCTTTAATAGCGTCCTTTGTTCTACCCACCACTTTATGAACTCTTCGTCATTAATGAACTTGTCTCTCTTGAGCGAATCGATGATTCTTTTGGCGGTTACATCGTCGCATTTTTTCTTAGTAAGATAATCTCTTACTTCTTTTTCACTACGGGGGCGGAAAGACAAAAAGCGGACCGCGGCTTTGTAAAATTTTTCAAAATCATCCATATATTTTTAAGTTACCATTCTCCTCTTAACGGGTCATACATACATCTAGGATTTTTGCCTAAAAAATTACTCGAACTGTCTTCTGATAGGGGACGACAATCATGGCAAGCGTAACGATACTCACATTCGCGACAAGTTTCCACCTGATCTTTAGTAGTTCTCCACAAAGTTTGTAAAAGTGGACTATTAACTGCATTTTCCAATCCCTGATCTACGTTAGCAACTATATGTTTTCTGGCGAAGATACATGGCAACACATCTCCATTAGCAGTAATTGCAATTTTTCCTGCCCAACAACTATTCCAATATTGATTTCTGTAAAATTGCTCCCTACTTGTATAAAAATCCGGTTCTGTCATCAGAGCCAATGCATTAACAACTTCTTGTGACGGGATTAAATCTCCGCAACCTCCTCTACCCGTAGGTCTTAGAACATCTATTTTCGTTGAGTCAAATCCCATTTCCTGCAACTTTCGTTGTGTTTCCAAAAGAGTACTTTCATTTTGTCTCATTGCAATTATCCCAATGCGAGTGGGAATTTGTGCT
This sequence comes from Patescibacteria group bacterium, assembly GCA_035510535.1. Taxonomy (GTDB): domain Bacteria; phylum Patescibacteriota; class Microgenomatia; order Levybacterales; family UBA12049; genus DATKGX01. The sequence goes on along the minus strand of DATKGY010000019.1, from coordinate 8,954 downwards.
TTCCTTAACATTTCCAATGCCGTAAATGTTTTTCTAAAACTACCTGGCGTTTTTGTAATTAAATCATGAACTTCGGGAATGATAGAATATAAGGAAACTGCAACGCGCATTTCCAAATCTTTTATCTTTTTAATTTTATCTTCTGTTAGGAGAACTCCATTCGTAAATATCTCTACGAAATTGTAGCCTAGATCTTTAGCTGTCTTAGCTAAGCCAAAAACACCCTTAACCAACAATGGCTCTCCTCCGATAAATTGCACTTGCCTACAACCTAAACTAGCTCCCTCCTGTAGAACTTGTTCCCATCTCGTAAGAGATAACTCTTCTTTTTTTGGAGAATTCCCTGCCGATGCATAACAATGAAGACATTTTTCGTTACATCTCTCCGTTAATTCCAACCACATAAATTCTAGACCAACTCTAGGTAATTCTGTTTCTGCTTGCGACTCAATAGTAGAAGCTATGCCTTTTGTCGCAAGTCCCATATCCATTAATTGAATCCAAAAATTATCATTCCCTGAATCTCCTTTGACAACTTTTTTTGCGGCCTCGTCTAGTGAGTAAACATTCCCTGTATTTAAATCATAGATTGCCCCTCTTTTTGCTCCCGCAACGAACCTACAATTATCCAAAAGTCTATAATGAGCGTCTTCCTTGTTAGAATCATTTCTTTCTATCATAAAACCACCAATTTATGCTTTATGGCCCTATATTCTACCACAAGTTGAAACTAATCGGTATTATAATTGCTAATCCTAGAAAGAAGAGCTAAAATACTGCCATAAACTATGTTTGATAATTATTTAGCTCAGCCAAAAGACATAGAAGCTATTGAGCAATCATTAAAAACGACGTCCCATTCTAAACTAAGATTTATATTTAGGGAGCAAAAATCGCTTAACAATAGTGTTGTAATCAGTTATGACTCTTGTTTTTTATATCTCTGGGCAAGAATTAAATTAGTGAATCTTCAGGAATTACCTTGTAGCGTATCTGATTATCATTTCTACAAAATCCCTCACAAGATAAAAATTAAGGATGATTGGCAGATGCGTTGGGTAAGCTATTTACCAATCGCACCATTAGCTAACCTTTTACCTAAGGAGTTGCAGAAAAACGATCTGGAAATACCCAAGATAAGCGGAGGGCTTCTAACTCCATTTATTTCGCTCCAGAAAAAGAAAAATGTTACCCTTAATCCCTACGTTACTTACAACAGTTATTGTGCCACAATTGTCCATGAATTTGGACATATTTATTATCGTCAACATCGACCGTGGTGGTATTCCGATAAAAAGGAGAATTTGACTTATCTTAAAATGGCTGAAAGCTTATCTGCGAAAGAGAATGTAAAAATACCTAAAATTAAAATTAAAATTCCTTATCCTTTACTCTGGTCGGAAATATTTGCTTTTTGTACCGAATATTGCTCATCTGATCTTTTTTGGCCGGATCATAAAAAATTAATGAATAGAATGATTAGTAGCATGCTTAAGAAAGTTATAAAAAAAGAGGGAAATAAAAATTTAGATCAGCAGAGCTCGATTTTTGAAGAACCAAAACATGCCCATCTTGCCGCGGCAGTTTTCGGAGAAATTATAATTTATCAATACCCCAATTTATGGCCACGACTGCTGCTAACCAAGTTAACCCTTTAAGCTTAACGCTTCTCCTACTCCTCGATTACCTGGTGGGCAAGGGGAACAATCGGGCATGCAAGGCCTCATAGCAGGAAAGCAATTATTTGGAGGGCAGCTAAGATTCGGGGCACATTGAACATTTGGCGAACATACTCCAAATGGATTGCATGAACTATCAACCCTAGCCTTTGTAACTAATTTTATTTTGGGACCCAATTCAACCATCTCTATCACTTCCTTTCAAAATCATCCATTAACTATTCTTTGGTTTCGATTCCCACTTCAACAGGAGCGCTGGAGGTTTTGCTTTTGGTATTTATTTCGTCGACAATTTTTTTGGCAACGTCGGGTTTTTCTTTTAAGAAAATCATTGAGGCTTGCTTTCCTTGTCCAAGCATTAATTCACCGTATCTAAAGAAAGCGCCGGACTTTTGGACAATACCCATTTCTACTCCGACATCCATAATCCCGCCTTCACGCGATATTCCGGTGTCGCCCATTACATCAAACTCGGCAATTCTAAACGGAGAAGACACTTTGTTTTTAACTACTTTAACTCTGTGTCTTGAGCCAATCACTCGGTCGCCTTCCTTAAGGCTTTCGATTTTTCGGATATCCATCCGGACAGACGAATAGAATTTAAGCGCGAGTCCCCCCGTAGTGGTTTCGGGGTTTCCAAACATGACTCCGATTTTTTGCCGTAATTGATTGGTAAAGATGACGACGGTTTTGGATTTGGAAATTACCGCCGTTAACTTTCTTAAGGCCTGTGACATTAAACGCGCCTGCAGTCCCATCATTGAGTCTCCCATTTCGCCTTCAATTTCCGCCCTCGGCACCAAGGCCGCTACTGAGTCGATTACCAGAACATCAATTCCTCCTGACCTGATAAGCGACTCGGCAATTTCCAAAGCTTGTTCGCCGGTATCCGGTTGTGAAATTAATAACTCATCTAATTTCACGCCGATGCGTTCCGCCCACAGCGGATCCAGCGCGTGCTCGGCATCAATAAAGGCCGCGACGCCATTATGTTTTTGCGCCTGCGCAATAATGGAAAGACAAACTGTAGTTTTTCCCGAAGCTTCCGGACCGTAGATTTCGATGATTCTGCCTCTTGGCACTCCACCTACTCCGAGTGCTAAATCGAGGGGGAGACAGCCTGTGGAGATAACCGAGATATCAAATTTTTGGCCGGTATCGCCAAAGCGCATAATGCTACCGCGCCCGTACTGTTTTTCGATTTGCTCCATCGCCAACTTTACTGCTTCCATCTTTTGCGTGCCTTCCGAGGGACCATTTGAAGTTTTTTCTGGTTTGTCTGATTTAGCCATAGAGCCATTCTAGCAATTTTATGTTAAAATACAAGATATCAAATCGGGTCGACGGGGTGTAGTTTACCGGTAGAATGCGCGCATGGGGTGCGTGTGGACTGAGTTCAATTCTCAGCGCCCCGACAAGAACACTAACAAGCTCTATTCGCCCTATCAATAGGATTTACTCCTTGGCTGTAATACCTTTAATATATTTATTAAGATCAAATTCTACTCTCCCCTTTTTTAACAAAATACTCTTTGCTTCTGTTAACGACATTCCATAATCTATTATTGCAATTGAGAGATTAAATAAGACTCTAGTATCAATATAAACTATTTCCGTGAGCTGTTTTTCCTCATCAGCTTTAGTGTAGGCGTTAGATCTTTCGCTTGGTTCTTTCTCTCGATCTAAATTTAATATCAATCCCCCTATTGCATTTGGATACTTGCCACGCTCTTTAAGTAAGTTGCTAAAGACCTGACTTATATATATAAAAGATGGGTAAGAATTTGTTGTTCCCTTTACCTCAGCTAATATTTCCAGAGATGAATTTTGAATCAAGATATCTTCCCTAAAATTATTCTTTTTGTCTTTATCCATATCTTCAGCTTTAAGCTTAAATACATCTGTAAGTATTCTTATCACTGCTTCTTTGAGCTTATCTCCAGACTCAACTAATAAATCTCTAAGAAAAGCGTATTCCTGCTTCAATTGCGCTTTTTTGATATGCAGGGTCTTAATTTTACCTTCTGCGTCTTTAGCTATTTGTTTTATCTCGCTATCAACAAGTGAAACTTCTTTCGGATAATATTTATCGCTTTTTGTCCATTCCAAATCACTTATCTCAGAAAAATATTCAGGATATACTTGCGCATAGGCTTTAAGTAATTTCGTAATTACTTGTGAGTAGTTATTGAATGCCGGAAGTATTAAAAATGCCGGAACATCAGTGTCCGAGAATTTGTATCCCCAATTGAGATAAATTCCTATATCCTCATTATTCCTATTCTCATAGATGGAAAATATAGTCCAGTTTTCGTCAGTTCCTTTCGATTCATACTCATCCACCTCAATATACTTCTTAGGAGGAGTAACGACCAGAGGCTCTAATTCTTCTAACGCAACTCTCAGCGGTCTATTTTCTGTTTTAAGTACAGAAAACACCTCTTTATCATTTCCCCTGGAATAAGTTAGCTTCGCATGAGGTATTCCTAAGATTTTTAGAGAGTTAAAATCGCATCCATCGGAAATGACAGTTAATATTCCTTTTCTGTGATACCAATATTCTAAAAACGTAATCCTGTCCTTTTCCCCAATGATTCTTGCTTTATTTTTGAAAGAAGCCTCCATTGGAGGCTTTTCTGTTAGTCTAATAAAAATTGCCTTATAATCATAAATTGCATATGGGGAATAAAAAGATGCCTCTTGTTCTTGCGTTCCATCTGGGGAAATTGCAGTATAAGCATCACTCAAATATCCCAAATCGACATCTATACCCAACCCAGATACTGCCTCTTGTTCTTTCTCATTAAAATTTATTAATAAAATACGTGTTTTCATAAAAAATGAGCGGGGAGGCTCATTGGATTGGCAAACATTTCTGTCGGTCAAAGCGGGCAAGCCTCGCCTCAATTTCCCTTACTTTAGAAGAAAAAGCTGAGAAAGTCAAGCTGCCGAGGAACGGTTAAAAGTATTCTTTGAGTTTGGCGATTTCTTGCTTGTAAACTTCTTGCACTAAATCAAATTCCCAAGGACTGTGATCTTGTCCTTTTAGAATCATGTAGGGCTCGCCTTTTTGCTTGACGATTTCAATTACTCTATCCCGAAGCTGCTGACTGATAAATTTGTCTTCTTCTCCATAAACCAAATGTATTCCGCCCGTATATTCTTCTAAACATTTAAAAGAATCTTCATCTTGAGCTTCTTTCCAAAATCTGCCTTTATATTTTTGCCCTGCTTCTTCAAAAACTTCATCGGCATCGCCGTTGAAATCTCCATCGTTAACACCGGGAGCCCACAAAAGAACACAGGGAATTTTATTTTTTAATTCCGGTCTAGCTGTTGCAACAATTGTGACGGCTGCACCCATACTTTGACCCATTAAGGCCACTTTATATCCTAAGTCTAAATATTTTTTAGCAAAATAAGTAGCTGTATCCACCCATTCTTTGTAGGAAACGTCTAGATAATCCCCGTCTGAATTTCCGGAGTTCGGTTGATCAAAACGTAGTACCGAAAAACCTTCTTTATTTAATAGCCTTTGAAAATCCACGAACTGTCTGACTGGTCCGGGAGATGCGCCACGAAAACCATGCGACATAATGACTATTTTCTTTTGCGAAATTTGAGGTTCCGAGAAATAACAGAAAATTTTTTTGCCGTTAATTTCTTCGAAATATACTTTTTCCATAAAATAAGTATAACAAAAATTAGGCGGGGGTGGCGCGCCCCATCAAATTGACTTTAGCTTTGATTATAGGATATAATTCCCTTCTATGACAGCTATTGAAGGACCTTCTGCCCCAAAAACCATTTACGAACGCTTTTCTTTTCTTAGGCCGATTGAAGCCAGAGGACAAATGCCAAACCATGTTGCTATTATTATGGACGGCAATCGAACTTGGGCCAAAAAAACATTGGGAGAAACTGCTAAACCGATTGATGGACATCAAAAGGGAATGGAAAATATTATCGAAATCCTTCGGGATCTTCGCCAGATTAAGACAATTAAATATGTTACCCTATGGGCTTTTTCGACTGAGAATTGGAATCGAACTCCTGAAGAAGTTGCCGATTTAATGAGGTTATTTGAAAAAGGTATTCCCGCAATGCTTCCGGATATACAAACTGCAAATGGCAGATTTGTGCACTTGGGAAGAAAAGACCGTGTTCCTCAAGCAGTAAGAGATGCTATAGAAGCCGCAGAGGCGGAAACTGCACAAAATACCGGACAGGTTGTCTGCTTGGGCATTGATTACGGAGCCGAAGATCAGGAACTTAGAGCTATGGAAAAACTCCTTGCAATAGAACTTCCGAAGGGAACTGAAATAGCTCCCGAGCTACTTAAGAGATTAAATGACACTCATCTTGCCGACGGGACGAATATTCCTCCAATTGATCTTGTTTTTAGAACGAGTGGCCAACAAAGATTATCTGGATTACCAAATGCGGATTATGCTGAACTTTGTACAATTGCCGCTTGTTTACCTGATGCTACCATAGGAGATTTCGTAAATGGATTAGTTAATTATTCCGGTCGGGAGCGCCGCTTTGGGGGAAATTGCGCTACTAAATAATTTTAACTAAGGCTTAACGCTTCGGGCTTTGCCTCTTGCGTCTCGCTTTTCCACCCATTCCCACTTTTCTTCGCTCTCTTACTCTGGCATCACGGGTTAAGAAACCTTTTTTCTTTAAAATGTGTTTGCTTTTTTCATCTAATGAGGAAAGTCCTTTAGAAACGGCGTGGATAAAAGCTTCCAGCTGACTTTTTGTTCCGCCGCCCGTCACCTTAACCACCAAAGTATATTTTCCCAGGAGGTTAGTGATTTTAAACGGCTCTTCATAAGTGGCTTTGGCCACAATGCCGCCAAAATACGTTTCCGCTTTTTTACCATTGATAATAATGTCGCCTTTTTTAACTTCGGTATCAACCACCGTTGGCAAACCGGTAACATAAAGCCTGAGTCTTGCGACTGCTTCTTTTCTTCTGCCGGTAAATGATTTGTAATTTTTATTCTCTGCCATAGTTATTTAGTTTCTGTTTGAACTTTGAATTTGTCACCATAAGTATGCACTTCTGTTGGAAAAACGTAAAGTCTTTTAAGCATTGACGCTTTTAAGCGGTTTTGCGGCACCATTCCGGCGACTGCGTGTCTAATTACTTCCGTCGGCTTTCTGATTCTTAATTTTTCTAGCGTTTCGCGTCTAAATCCGCCCGGGTAACCCGAGTGCCTGTAATATTCTTTTTGCTTTTCTTTATTGCCGGTGGTAATAACGTCTTTGGCATTGATAACAACGACATAGTCTCCGCAATCTAAATTTCGCACAAAATTGCTTTTGCTTTTGCCCATTAAAAGCTGGGCGATTTTTGACGCCACCCGACCCAAAGTCTCACCTTTAATATCGATTAAGTGCCATTCTCTTTTGATTTCGCTGATTTTGGTTGCTTTAGTTAGTTTTAACATATTATTTACCCTTCGTAGCTTTACGCGAAGAAGGGTTTGCCTTTCTTACTTGAGCTTTTTTGACTGGCGATTTTTTGACAGTTTTGACTGGTTTTTGAACTTTAACCGGTTTAACTTTCTTGGTTGTTTGAACCGGAACGATGGCTGTTGCTTGCTCTGTCCATTCCATCACGACTGTTGGCGCGTCATCCCCAAATCTTCTGCCTGACTTAATTAACCGCACATATCCACCCTGTTTATTGGCAAATCTTGGCGCTATTTCATTAAGGATTTTATCAAAAGCTTTTTGGGACAAACTCTTTTTCAAGATTAATTTGGCGCTATTGCTGCCTTCTTTGGCTTTGGTAATTAACTTTTCCACATCCGCTCTGATCGCTTTGGCTTTAGCTTCGGTGGTAATAATTCTTTCCTTCATTACCAAGGCCGACATCAAGCTTGTAAAAAGCGCGTGTCTTTCGTTTTTGTCCCTGCTTAATTTTCTGCCGAATACATTTTTCTTCATACAAATAAAAAAATCTTAAATCTCAAAAAATTTTTAGCTTCTGACTTTGAGATCTAAGATTTGAGATTTAAACTTGCAGGCTAATGCCTTTTTCTTTTAACTTTTCCTCAATGACTCCGATTGACTTTCCACCCATGTTACGCATGGAGATTAATTCTTTTCTTGGGGTATCCAAAAGCTGTCCGATGGTCTCTATTCCGCCGTTTCGAAGGCTGTTATAAATTCTGGTTGGCAAATCAAGCTCATCAACTGTCATTCTTAGAACGCCTTCGGAAACCCCGGCATGTACGACAGCCGTTTCCGCAGCGACTGAGCTCTTTGGTTCATAAACTTGATGGAAATAAGTGGTTAAAATTCTGGCCGACTCATCCAAAGCTTCCCTTGGTTTAATTACGCCGTTGGTCCAGATTTGCAAGGTCAGCTTGTCCAAATTGGTTTGTCTTCCGACACGGGTGGCCGAAACTGTATAGTTAACTCTTCTGATTGGGGTAAAGATAGCATCGGTTGGAATTACTCCCAAAGCCGAAGTGCGTCTTTCTTCCGATAAAGAATATCCCATGCCTCTTTCAACCGTAAACTCGACATCCAACTTGCCTTTTTTGTCGCTTAAGAAGCCTAAATAATGATCTTTGTTAACAACCTCGACGTCTTCCGGAAGCTCCAAATCTTTAGCGGTAATTTCTTTTTCGCCTTTAACCGAAAGCCTAACTGTGGCTTCGTTTTTGGTGTCTAAAAGCCTTAAATTAAGACCTTTAACGTTTAGGAGGAAATCAACCAGATTTTCTTTAAGGCCCGGAACGGTGGAGAACTTGTGCTTGGCTCCGGAAATTTTGACCGAAGTGATCGCAGCTCCTGAGATAGAAGCCAGCAAAACTCTGCGCAAAGCGTTTCCCAAAGTATGACCGTATCCCGGTTCCAACGGTTCAATGACGAACTCGCCGTATTCTTCGGTGACTTTTTCTTCTTTAATTTTAAAGGTTGGCTCAACCATAGTTTATTATTTTACCATTACCTGGAATAATATTCAATAATCAATTGTAGGTCAAAGGGAACCTGCAAATCTTCCGTTTTTGGCATCCTGACAAGCTTTCCGGAAAGTCCTTTTTTACTAAGAAACGGCAAAATAACTTCTTTTTCCTGATTCGTTTCCAAAACCACTTTATTATTTTGAATCTTCGGTGAAAGCGAAATTACATCGTCAACTTTAACCGCGTAAGACGGAATATTTAATCTTTTGCCGTTAACCAAAACGTGGCCGTGGGAAACCAATTGCCGACTCATGAATCTGGTTTTGGCAAAGCCTAATCTGTAAAC
>DATKGY010000018.1:0-2607 GCA_035510535.1 Patescibacteria group bacterium | reverse complement strand
GGTAATTGAAAGACACGCGCATGCTTACCGGGTCGGCTATTACGAACAGGATTCTCCTCCGGGAATTGACGCGACGGTTTATTCGCCAACAGTTGATTTAAAATTTAAGAATGATACGGGGAATTGGATTTTAATCCAGAGCACAGTCGATTTGGATAATTTATCTTTGAACTTTAGCCTTTACGGGACAAAAGATAGACGACAAGTTTCTATGACTACGCCCGTTGTAACCAATGAAACTCCTCCGCCGCCCGACCTTTATCAAGACGACCCAACCTTGCCGGTGGGTACAATTCAGCAAACAGATTTTGCGGCTTGGGGTGCCGACGTTTATTTCACCCGAACTGTAACGAAGGATGGAAAAGTGATAACTTACGATAAGTTTGTTTCCAATTTCCAGCCGTGGCAAGCGGTTTACCTAAGGGGTACTAAACAATAATTTTTAATTACTAATTGATCTAATTGCTCTAAGGATTTGGGATTTAGAAATTGATATTTGATTAGAAATTAGAAATTAAAACTTAGAAATTATGCAGAGAATTATTAATATTGAACAAGCTGTCAAGCTAGGCAAGCGTCTTAGGAAAAACGGAAAAGTTATTGTTTTGGCCGGCGGGTGTTTCGACGTCATTCATTTAGGCCACGTTAAATTCTTGGAAGCGGCAAAAAAAAACGGCGATATTTTATTGGTATTCTTAGAAAGTGACGCGAATGTTAAAAAAATTAAAGGCGACCAACGCCCAATCCATACTCAAGACGAAAGAGCGCAGGTTTTACAAGCAATCCGTTCTATTGACTACGTAATTAAGATTCCGTTTCTTGAAAAAAATGCCGATTACGACAAATTGGTTATTAGGCTTAAACCATCAATCATTGCTATCACTAAAGGAAGTAGTGCTTTTGAGCATAGTAAAAGACAGGCAAAATTAATTGACGCCGAAGTTCTAGAAGTAATCGGAAATATTCCGGAAAAATCCACCACTAAAATTGCACAGATAATTCTTGATGAAAATAAATTATGAAACTCCCCATATTAATTCTGGGAATAATAGTTGTTATCATAATTACTTTTTTGACGTTAAATTATTTTCTGCCTAAAAACCCGCAGGCGGAAATTAACGGTCACACCTTTTCTCTATACATTGCGAAGACCACCAGCGAACAGGAAATTGGGCTGGCAAAATATAAAACCATTGGAATGAGCCAAGGAATGCTTTTTCTTTTCGCAAAATCCGACTATTATTCTTTTTGGATGAAGGGTATGCACTTTCCCATCGACATAATCTTTATTAACGGCAATAAAGTAATTGATATATTCCCAGCTGTCCCAATCGCAACCAATGACGCACTCCCCACATACACGACCAAGGGAAAAGCAGACAAGGTGCTTGAGATAAATTCGGGATTGACTAAAAATTACAAAATAAAAATTGGAGATAGGGTAAATTTGAGCTTATGATAATTTTAGGCATTGAGACTAGCTGTGACGAAACGGCGGCGGCGGTTGTCAGGACAGACAAAAACGGCCACGTTGAACTATTATCAAATATTATTGCTACTTCCCTATCTTTGCATGCCAAAACAGGCGGAATTATTCCCGAAGTCGCCGCCCGCGAACAAGTAAAATTTATCATTCCGGTGATTGAAGAAGCGATGAAAGTCTTGCAAAATCCCCAAAGAAAAATTGATGCCATCGCCGTTACTGTCGGCCCTGGACTAATCGGCTCACTTTTAGTTGGAGTAGAAACCGCCAGAACATTTTCGTATGTTTGGCAGAAACCGCTTATTCCGGTTAACCATTTATTCGGCCACATTTACGCTAACTTTATTGGCGAGCATAAGATTGAATTCCCGGCAATCGCTTTAATAGTTTCCGGCGGACACACCGACTTGGTATTGATGAAAAATCACAGAGACATCAAATGGCTCGGCGGAACCCGCGATGACGCCGCCGGCGAAGCCTTTGACAAAACAGGCAGACTTTTAAGCCTTGCTTATCCGGCCGGGCCGCAAATCGAACAATTGGCAAAAACTGTTGAAAAAGATATTTACCATTTTCCCCGTCCATTGATTGATTCTGATGATTATGATTTTAGTTTTAGCGGATTAAAAACAGCAGTACTTCGGGAAACTCAAAAAGATGAACCACTGAACGACGAAAGAGTCTCCAACATTTGTTATTCTCTGCAAGAAGCGGTTTTCGACATCTTGATTAAGAAAACTTTCAAAGCTGCCAAGCAGTTCAATGTCAAATCCGTTCTTCTTGGCGGAGGTGTTACCGCTAACAAAACTTTGAGAAAAAGATTTGAGTCAGAAATCATTAATCAGAAATCATTAATCAAGTTTTTTGTCCCCGACAAAAAACTTTGCACCGACAACGCCGCCATGATTGCCGCTACCGCGGTTTTCAATAGTGAAGAAGCTGACTGGAGAAAAATTTCCGCCAACCCCGAACTTTATTTCGACTAAAATCCAGCTACGCGGAATAGACGACGTTAGAATCTATTTTCTAGACTGAGGTGGAAGAGTTGGCTCCCATTTAATGCTTATTCCTTTACCATCAAATCTGCCTCTATTTGGTTGTATTTGGAAAAGTTTTTCTTCATA
>DATKGY010000017.1:0-8601 GCA_035510535.1 Patescibacteria group bacterium | reverse complement strand
GGGAACGATGTTGGCTCCGTCGCCGGAGGAGGAAGATATGATAATTTAATTGGAATTTTCTCCGGAAAAGATATTCCGGCGGTTGGTTTTTCTTTTGGTTTTGACAGATTAATTGAGGCTATGGAAGAACTAAATCTCTTCCCCGCCGATTTACAAACAACAAAAGTCTTAGTCACCTATTCAGGAAAAGCACTGGATATTGCTCAAAAATTAAGAGATGCAAAAATTAATACTGAGGTTTATTTGGAGGAGAAAGATTTGGAAAAACAATTAAAATACGCCGACAAAAAACAAATTCCCTATGTGATAATTGTTGATGAGGAAAAATTGATTCTGAAAGATATGGAAAAACGAACGCAAGAAGAATTAACGCTGGACCAAATCCTCAAACGCCTCGTTTAAATCCTGTTTTTCCGCCAAACAGGAATATGTCTGTCGCTCACTGTTTTATTAATTACATTTAGGACATTTGTCATTAGCCCACCGGGGTTGGTTCCTTCGATAACTACTGTTCCTCCCCATTTTTGCGGGACCATTAGCTTTTTTCTTCCCAATTGATACAAAGAAACAGGAGTTTCCCATAATTCCAAACTAAGCTCATTATCTAAATTAACAAAACCTAATCTATTATCGACAAGTCCAACGCTTTCCCACGCGACTTCCTGCAGAAGGAAATGCCCTCTGGAAATACCACCATCGGTTGTATATGCGCTATGAAAAAGTTGATAGACCCGTTTGCTTAACAGCACTAAATCGCCTGAACTCCCATCCCAACCCTCAATTACTAACGGCTTCAATCTAGGATTTAGAGGATCTTTAACCAACCGGAGAGTCCTAAGATCGGATGTTGCCATCAATTCGGTTTTTATCGTGGCTTCCAAATCCGGTCGTTGCCCCAAAAGACAATTTCCACCAATATCTATGGGCGGCCTTGATGGATGCTCATTGGGATCTCTGGCAAAAACACATTCTTCCTGAGTGCCTAAATAAACAGCTTCCACTTGTCTGTATCCAAAGTCTCCCGGTTTTCTTAATCCCTCAACTGAATTAACAATGGACATAATTAGATAATTATTATAGGATATTTTAGCTAAAAATTCAAGCGAAATGAGAAACTTATTCTTTGATGAATTTGAAGCGGGGAACTTTTTTACCGTTGACGATTACTTTTTCTTTAAACATTTTTAGCGGTCTTGCCCAAAGCGAACCTTTTTTAAATCCGCCGAAGTCTTCCAGCTTTTCGTAAATAACCAAATCTTCTAAGCTCTCACTATGCTTCCCCACCCCGATAACTTTAACTAATAGATTTTTATAATGCCTATATTTCCCCAACTTTAACTTAGTCATAAATAAATTATATCACGAAAAAATTACATTTTAATTATTTATGTCGTTATAACATTGTTATAACGGGAATAATGGAATCGTAACGGCTGTTTATTCTAATATTCTTGGGAATTTGAGAATAAGAAAACAGAAATACTAGCATATTAGTTTTCATTACGCTAATGTATTAGCGTATTAATACACAAATACAGTCCTGTCGCTAGGCTATTTAAGCCTCTTCCAAAATTTAGGATTCTTGCCAAAGTTTGGTGAGTAGTTTTTTGGCGGATTGATAATCAAGTCCCGGCAAATGGTTGGCGATGTTTTCTAAATTATAAGTTTCGTTATTTTCTTTTAAAAATTTAAGCTGCTCTTTATAAGCAATTAATTCTTCTTTCAAGTGATATTTTGGAAATAGATATTTTAGAGCTTGCAACTTACCTGCCCGACTTAAATGGCTCTCTTCATGTTTTAGAACTGAAAGATTTTGAATTGTTGGATTATTAGATTGTAAATTATCAAAAATTTCTCTCCGTAGAAATATTATTTTGAAGAACATTACTGTAAAGCCTTTAAACCAAAACCGGCTAAAGGATCTTGGCAGCGGTTTAACATATCGCGGCAACTTCATTTCCAAATTATACCACGGAGCCACTAATATTCTTCTACTTTATTCACCAAACATTCCTCGCCTATCTCTTCTTATTAGAGCTGCACTTCGTCTTCTGTTGTAATCAGCTAATCCTTGAGACAGCGCATTAAATCTTTCTTTTGATAAAAGACCCTCCGGTCTACAATTTCTTATTGGTAAATCCGGCTTAAGAGTTCTTCGGACTTCTGCCGGTTTTGGTTGTTGTTCTGCCATAAGGCGATATCACGGAAGACACTATGGTCTTCCCCTATATCTCATCTCATTTGCTCTTTGAGCTGCATCGTAATTTTTTAAATTATCTGTCAATTTAGTAAAAGCTTCTTGAGACGGAATATCCTCCGCTGTTGCTGCTGCTCCTGGAACTTCTGGTAAGGGTCGTAATACAACTGGTCTTCTATGTGGACTCGGAACTAGTCCTGCAACCTCTGCTGACACTGGATTTTCTGCTCCTTGCTTTGCCATAAAGCGATAATATAACTTAAGTTTTTCCTTGTCAACGGAGAAAAACCTTGTATTAGATACGGTTTTGCGATATAATTAGACCTATGAAACAGGCAATTCATCCACAATTTTTTGAAAACGCGCAGGTTATTTGCCAGTGCGGAAACACATTTACGATTGGTTCAACCCAACCTGTAATTCATGTGGAATTATGCGATAAATGCCATCCTTTTTATACCGGCGAACAAAGATTTGTTGACACCGGTTCTCGAATTGAAAAGTTCAACAAAAAAGTGGTTGTTGGACAACTGCACGTGACCAAGAAAAAAGAAAAAGAAAAGCAAAAAGCCGACAATGCCCCAAAGACGCTGCGCGAAATGTTAATGGACATAGCTTAGCTAAGCCTCGCCGACAGGCGGGTTTCTCCTATGGATGATTATCGACAAGTTCAATTAAATGAGCTGGATAAAAAGATTGAGGAAACAAAAAATCTTCTTGAAGATCCCGAATTGGCCGAACTAGCCAAAGCAGAAATCGATAATCTCAAACAGCAAAAAGCAGAGATTCTAAAGACCTACGAAAACACGAGTGTTGAAGAAGACTCGAACGATGATTCCTTGGGCGAAAGAAATGTTCTAGTGCAAGTTTCCGGCGCAGCCGGTGGCGACGAAGCCACTAACTGGGGACAGGAATTATTACGGATGTATTCCCGCTTTGCCCAAATGAAAGGTTTTAAAGTCGAGGCGCTGGACGAGGACGTTATTAAAATTGAAGGACATGGCGCTTTTGAACTATTGAAATTTGAAGCCGGTGTCCACCGCGTCCAACGGATTCCCACGACCGAAAAACGCGGACGGGTGCATACTTCTACCGCTACTGTTTCTATTTTACCGGAACTGGAAGACATCGATTTACATATTAATCCCGAAGATATCGAGTTTGAGGCGCACAGAAGTGGCGGACACGGCGGGCAAAACGTTAACAAAGTTTCTACTGCCGTTAGGCTAAAACATAAACCAACCGGCATTGTTGTCAACTGTCAAACGCAACGCTTTCAGGCGCAAAACCGTGAGCTGGCAATGGAAATGCTTCGGGCAAAATTGTGGGAGATTGAAGTCGAAAAACAGCACGGAGAAATTGCCGGACTTAAAGCCACTCAAGTCGGCCGTGGTATGCGCGCGGAAAAAATCCGGACCTACAATTTTCCGCAGGACAGACTAACGGACCACCGCGTGAACAAATCATGGCGCAATCTTCCCAGCATCATGAACGGAAACTTAGACGATGTAATTAAAGAAATGAAAACCCTCGAAACCCAATCATAAATCACCCCTTGACTGACATCTTTCTTTTGTGATAACTTGGAAAAAGGAAAAATTTATGGCAACCGTCTTAGAAAGACAAGATTTCTCTCCATCCCTCTCTCCTTCTGTTCCAAAAATTGAACCACGCAATGGATCCTTCGAAAAAACAGTGGCAATTGAAGGACAACCTTTTCAAATTGAGCTAGTTTATACCCGACAATCGGGACTTCGGATGATCGCTTTTCTTTCCGACAGAACGGACTCGAGGGAGATAATAGGAATTGCCGTAGCGGCTCATGAGGTGGTCAACACAGATGTCTTACGCATTGTGCGTATTCAGAGAGCCCAAAAACATTCGCGGGTGGATCCAAGACGAGAACTGTACTCACAGTTATTCAAATTCGCTGAATACGGATTACGTATCTTACCCTGGTCTGAAAGTTGGGATAAAATGGATCCAAAAACCAGAAGATGGTTAAACTATAACCAACTTCCCGAAACAAACATTACCCCAAATACTTAGCGTCTTTCTCTTTTAATTTTTCGATTTTATCTAAATGGTTATCTAAAATAATTTCCGCCATTTGTCTTCCGCCCGCCAAATGCGGCAAAATTACATAATCGGCACCCTCTTTATACAACAGTTTCGCGTCGTGACTGTCCAGCGCCATTACTACCACTTTTGCCCGCCTGTTTTCGTGTTTTAATTCTTTAAGAAGTAAGATATTGTCTTCCGCGTCGGGAATAGTTGAAATCACCATTTTCGCCTGTGTTAGTTTTGCCCGTTCCTGAATGTCCAAGTCGGCAATATCACCAAACAGACGGTGCACTTTCTTATCTTTTAATTTTTTGAGAATATTCGGATCAAAATCAACCAATACCACATCCATATCCCTATCCTCCAAAGCTTCCATAATGCTCTCCCCCATTTGATCGCCGCCAACGACGACCACATGATTGTCCAGATTTTCCAAACTGTCTTCGGGTTCACTGATTTCGTCTTTTTTCAGATCGCTTCTTTCCAAAAAACCTAAGAATGGCGCCATTTTGCGGTAAAGCAGTTTCGAATTGATTAACCCATAGGTTGAGACAAAAAAGCTGATTAACCCAACCACAGTAATTAAGGAGACAATTTTTTGATTAATTTGTCCTAGTTTGTAGCCCATAAAAATCAGAACTAAAGAAAACTCGGAAATTTGCGAAAGCGTTAGGCCGGTCAAAAAGGCCGTTCTTTTTCGGTAACCCATTGCCGCCATCACCAAAGTTACTAGAAACGGCTTAACTAAAAGTACAAATAATGAAAGGCAAATCGCCGGAATGATAATCATGGGAAGATCGGCAAAAGACATTTGGATTCCTAAGAGAACAAAGAATAAAACTATGAAAAAGTCCCGCAGAATTTTTGCTTTGGCAATAATCTGGTAATTAGCCATGGTGTTGGCAAGCGCGAGTCCTGCTAAAAATCCGCCGATTTCAATTGAAAAACCAACGTATGGCGAACTGACGATGGCCGCCAAACCGAAAACCCAAGCCAGACTGATAAGGAAAAGCGTTTCCGAAGATTTGGCGATTGACTCAATAAATTTGGGGAAAAAGTGCCGGCTTAAAAGCGCAACGACCGCAACCAAAATTCCGCCTTTGACAAAAGTTAAAATGATAGTCATCAGCATATCTAATCCTTGCGTTCTCGTGCCGACACCGGACAAAAGCATTAAAAGAGCAATCGCCACAATGTCTTGAGCCAAAAGAATTCCGATTGAAAACTTGGAATACAAAGCGTGCATTTCCCGCTTGTCGGACAAAAGCTTGACTACGATAATCGTTGAGGAAAAAGTCAGCGCCATGGCGATATAAAAAGAGGTTAAAAGGTCAAAGCCAAAAAAAGTGGCTAGCGCAAATCCGCCAAGGATTGTCAATCCAATTTGCCCGACCGCGGCAATCAGCAGTGATTTACCAAGAGAAAATAGCTCGGAAACTTTAATTTCCAAACCAACCATAAAAAGAAGCAGCGTGACGCCGATTTGCGACATGGTTTGCAAAATATCCTGATTGGAACTTTGGAAATAGTGGAAAAAACCAATAATAATGCCGGTTAAAATGTAAGCGAGGATTGCCGGCTGCTTAAGCAGCCGGAAGATAAGTGAAAGAACTGCGGCCAGACAGATAATTACCGTTAAATCTAAAAAAAAGTTCCCCACAATTATTTATACTATTGTTGAAGCTTATCAGTCAATGATTTTGAGGTTATGAAGATTAGGGGTAGATGATTTCTTCTTCCAATTCAATTTGGTATTTTTGCCTAACTGCTGACTTGATAATTTTGATTAATGCTTTAACCTCAGATGCTTTGGCATTACCTAAATTGACGATAAAGTTTGTGTGTTTATCGGAAACCATCGCGTCCCCAACTTTTTTATCCTTAAGCCTGGCGAGAAAAATAATTTTTGCTGTTGGTACCACCGGAAAAGGATCGTTTTTGACGTATTGTGAAAGCTCCTTTTTATACTGTTCGGGAACTAAACTGAATGGAACATTTTTAAAAATGCTGCCGGCATTCGGATAATCAAGCGGAAGTTTAATTTTTCTAAATTCCGTTTTCTCTAAAATTTTACTCCTGATGTCCTCTTTGTTACCTTTAGTAAATTCAAAAGTCGCCGAAACAATCAATTCGTTTTTAGCTCTTGTCTTAAAAATACTGGTCCGGTAAGAAAATTCGCATTCTTCCTTGCTTCTTTTTATTTCTTGAAAAGTTTCTAGGTCAATGCTAACAACTTCTAAGACACTATCTTTTGTTTCTCCGCCAAACGCGCCGGCATTGCCCCGTACCGCTCCACCGATTGTCCCGGGTAATCCCCCTGCCCATTCCAAACCAGATAGTGAATTTTCGATGCAGAAATCCAAAAGACTTACAACCAGAGTTCCTGCTCCGGCTGTCACTTTATTTTCTTTTGATTCAATGCTGTCAATTGAGTTTTTTAAGACTAACCCATTAAATCCTTCATCGGAAAATAAAATATTAGTTCCCCCACCCAAAATAAAGATTTTCTTTTCCTCTTGAGGAAATGCTACGGAAACTTTTCTCCACTCCTTAAGTCCCTTTAATAAGTCGTCTTTGGTTGAAATTTCTAAAAAATAGGCTGCCAGGCCGCCGATTTGATACCGGCTGTAATCTTTAAGGGGAACGTTTTGTTTGAACATAAATTCTTTTTATTTTAACAATTCAAAAACCGCTTTATCAAGTTGTGTATCTTCGGATGGATTTTTTGGATCCAGTTGAGCAGAAACGTCAGGCGTTAAACCTTTACCGTTAACCCAAATTCCATTGGGAGTCAACCATTTGGCGATAGTGATGTGTAATCCCGCTCCGTCGCCCAAATCCTGCGCTTCCTGAACCGTGCCTTTTCCAAAGGAAGTTTCCCCGACTAAAATTGCCTTGTTGTGATCTCTGAGCGCTCCCGCAACAATTTCGCTGGCCGAGGCGCTGCCTTTATTAATTAATATAACGATTTTGGGGGTAACTAGTAATCCCTGCCTTTGCACTTTCAACTGAGTTTGGGTTGTACCGTTATCTTCGCTGACAACCACCGTATCCATCGGCAAAAACTCCGCAGCAATAAACTGCGCGTCGGTTAAATATCCACCGGGGTTATTTCTTAAATCTAAAACAACACCTTTAATATTTTTGTCCTGATTGATTTTGTCGCTAATCCCTTTTACTAAACTTAACCATTCTGCGTTGGTATTGTCACCAAACTGCGACAATCTGATGTAGGCAAATTCTGTACAATTATTTCCTGAACATAAATTTTTTGCAACATTTGTACAACCGGTATTTGAACATTTTGCCGATTCAATATTCATTGCCACACTTTTAACCGTGATAACATCCCTAACTATAGCAATGTCAATTTGTTTTGGAGAATTCTGGTGCGTAATTGTCAAAGTCACCGTCGTTCCTTTTGTTCCTCTGATTATAGAAACCGCTTTGGATAAATCCCAACCCGCGGTTGATTGCCCGTCCACTTTGAGGATGGCGTCGCCGGCCTTAATGCCATCCTTTTCCGCCGGACTGCCATCCAAGGGAGCGATGACAATAATGTCTTTACCCTTTGTCCCCAGTTCCGCACCAATCCCGCTAAACTGCCCGGCCAAACTTTGTTTAAAATCGTTATTAGCAACTGGTGGAAGATACATAGTAAAGGGATCCCCGATAGCGGCTACCATACCGTTAATTGCGCCATCAAGCATTTTCTGTTGATCTAATTTTGACTTGTCGTAATAATTGGTTAAGAGGTTCTGCCAAACAATCCAAAAAGGATTAAAGTCCACATTGATAGTTCCTGCGGGCGGCTCTTTACTTGTCACATTTAAGACGGGCTTGTAATTTTGCCAATCCAGATTAATTTTGAGGGTTCCCACAAAATACCCAACAAAAAAAGTAATTATAACAACCAAAATTACTTGCAAAGTCTTATTTCTCATAGAATGATTATGCTTTTATTTTTACCAAAAAGATAGATATTTTTATCTTTCTCTTTTATGAGTTTCCCAAAGTCCTCTTCGCTAACTGCCAAAACCGGCATCTTGACCTGTCTTTCTTCCAAATCTACAAAATCAATGCCCTCCAGTTTTTCCGTAACTATTCCCGTCGCTTCTAACCCAATTGTCTTAAAAACGTAAAGTTTATCAATTGACTTAGTTAACAGAATTTTTCCCTTGATTGAAGTGTCTAGTTTGGTTTCGTCGGAATCCGGCAAATATTCAATAGCACCTTCTGCTTCCCCACCGACACCATCCAGCGCCATAATCGCTTCTTTATCGGTTTTTAAAACCACTTTTCCATTAGCTAAAGAGTCAACCGTACCATCAACCGGAGAA
>DATKGY010000016.1:0-5941 GCA_035510535.1 Patescibacteria group bacterium | reverse complement strand
TTCAAAAGCCACAAATTTGTGGTGTCCACATTCTCGTGGTGGCTTGAGGCTAAGTTGTGGAACTTGTGTATAATAAAAATCGCTCCACAAATGCGTTGTGGTCCACAAAGTTTTCAGGCAGTCTGATATAATTGCTTCATGGGTGGGAAGTTTTTTGAATTTAAGATTAAAGCTAGCTCCGCAGGCGACACAAAAAATAAATTAGGCGCTCTTGTTTTGGGAGAACCAAAAGTAAGAAATGTTATCGATACATATTTAATAACCAGCTCCGGCGAGACAGAAAAAATCTATGAATCTGGTGATAAAATCTTCCACACAGTTGTCAGAAAAACCAAAGACGGATTTGAAATGGACGCCAAGCTAATCGATACAGCAGAAAAACAAAGACTGCTCAATAATAATAAAACAGACAAGATAATTAGAAAACAGCGAACGATTTGGAATGTTGACGGAATTGATGTCGCAATTGATGAAGTTGAGAGTTTAGGTGTTTTTATTGAATTTCAAGGGAGAAATTTGCAGAAATTACTGGATTTCATAAAATCCCTCGGATTTTCTCCGGAAGATTTCACTTTACAACCCTACAATAAGCTCTAAACTTTCTGATATAATTGCTTCATGAGTAAAAAAACCTATGCTTTTGTTGATGCCTCAAACCTTTTTTATGGTGGAGAAAAAGATTTAGGTTGGAAGATTGACTACTTAAAGCTGCATAAATATTTAAAAATAAAATATGGAGTTATTGAAGTTTATTATTTTGGGGGAATAGAAATTCATGGTTATGGTTACGACTATTTAAAAAATGACAGCGTTTCTTTAATTAAATTAAGAAATTATTTAGAAGATTATATAAAAAGAGAAGGGGAGAAATTTGATGAAGCAAAACTACTTTTGCTGTCAAGGCATATACAAAGGATAAAGTTTTACCTAAAACTGCAAAAATTCGGATATAAGTTATTTTTAAAACCGGTAAAAACATATCATCAGGGCAATATCATCCAAAGAAAAGCTAATTGCGATGTGGAGATGGCTTTTTACCTGATGAAAGAGAAGGAAAATTTTAATAGAGTAGTTATCTTATCGGGCGACGGAGATTTTTTACCTTTACTAAAGTATTTAAGAGAAATAGGTAAGGAGGTAATAATTTTATCTAGAGGCTCAAGAACCGCTAGGGAGATAAAACAGTTTGCCGGAAGTAATTTTAGAGATTTCGTTCGTTTAGAAAATGAGTTGAAGTTTAGTAAAAAATAAAAAAAGAAGCGGACATACGAAATATCCGCTTCATGTTTAGTAAAGCTATTATAGCAAACTTAGAGAAAAAGTCAATATGAGAAGGGAAGTCAAAGCATGAGTTTGAGTATTGGAATTGTGGGGTTGGCGAATGTGGGGAAGTCCACGCTGTTTAATGCTTTGTTAAAAAAGCAGACGGCGTTTGTGGCCAATTATCCTTTTGCCACCATTGAGCCAAACATCGGCGTAGTTCCTGTTCCGGATGGGAGATTAACAAAACTGGCAGAAATTACTCAAGCCGAACATAAAATGGTCAATCCGCCTCCAATAATTCCGGCAACAGTTTCATTCGTTGATATTGCGGGTTTGGTAAAAGGTGCGGCCACCGGTGAGGGTTTGGGCAATAAATTTCTTTCCCACATCCGCGAGTGCGACGCCATCGCTCAAGTCATTAGATATTTTAAAGATACAAATGTAATTAGAGAGAAAAGTTCTACCGACGCAAAGTCGGATTTTGAAGTGGTAAATACCGAGTTAATTCTCGCGGATTTACAAACGATACAAAATTCAAAAGGCAAAATTCAAAAGGCAAAAGTAAAAGTCAAAGGTCAAAATGAAGCAATCGAAAAATTAGAAAAAGGTTTACTTGAGGGGAAATTAGGTAAAGATATAGAATTGTCGGATGAAGAAAAAACAGCGGTCAGAGAATTGCAACTTTTGACGATGAAACCGATGTTCACCATTGCCAACGTTGACGAGGATGAGGTTTCTAAAGATTTCGGAGCGGATGCAATTGCGGTTTGCGCCAAGACCGAGTCGGAGCTTTCCGAAATCTCGGAAGATGAACAAAAAGATTATCTCAAAGAATTGGGAGTTTCGCAGTCCGGTTTGGAAAAGGTCATTAGAGAGGGCTACAAAATCTTAAATTTAATTTCGTATTTAACTTGCGGAGAAAAAGAGGTTAGGGCGTGGACCATTACCAAAGGCTCAAACGCTCTTTTGGCCGCCGGCGTAATCCACACCGATTTTATGCAGAAGTTTATTAAAGCCGAAGTCGTTTCGTATCAGGACTTCGTTGCGGATAACGGATGGAAAGGCTCACGAGCGCTTGGCAAAACCCGCTTTGAAGGCCGCGACTACATCATGAAAGACGGAGAAGTGGTTGAGTTTAAGATAGGTGCCTAAAGCCTCACACAATTTTCTCCATTGTAATCCTATATTAAATATGATATAAACCTAACATGAGTAACACAGAAACACGCGCAGCAACAATAGGAGAAATTGTTGCCTCAATGCCCGCCTGGGTATATTTTTTAAGCCTCGGTGAAAGTGAAGCAGTTCAGCCGGTGGGCGTAAAGTTTTCCGCCGGTGGCATCAGCGTAGAGTTACGTAAAGTACTGGCAGTTACGGACTCGGGAAAGCCGGAGGAAATAGGCAGGAGAGTGGTTTCCGAAGCAGACATTGAAAAAGCAGTCAGATGGAGAACTACAGCATTCAATCAGCTTTTGGATTTTAGCGCCGAAGACAGGACTCCATTCGTTGCCGTAATGGATAAGATAGAAGAAATCGATGAATTTGTAAATGTCGGGATATCTAATTTTCTGGCAGAAGGAACAGTTTCCGTTAGTGATATAAGAAGAGTCGGCAATGGATTTCCTTTACTGGATTTGGTAAGAGCTAGCGGTGAAGGCGCAGATAGGCGAACTGATACGGTTGTTATTTCGGGCGATAGGTTTATCGGCGTGCAGTATCTAGACAGAGACAGAAGAGACCTTCCTACGCCGGCAAGTTTAGTCAGCAATATACAAGTTATTGATCAGGTGCTGCAGGAATTTGTTGCTGCCGGCCGGGAATAATAGTTAAGTCTCTCTTTCATTAACTTCTTATTGATTTATAATCTGACATGAGTTTAAAATCGGCGACTAGGCCGCGATCGCGGCGTTAAAAATTTCTTGTTCATCTGCATCTTCCGGCTTCTTTGCAAAAACCTCAACGGAATTATTTTTTGTTTGCTGTTTTATGCTGGCTACGTTATTAGCCGGATCCGGTCGTCCCGCCAAATCTCCGACTAAACCAAATCTTCCGCCTTTATCTTGGATTTCTTTAATAATTATTGGAAGAGCTGTAACATCAGCCGGTCTGGCATGCTCCAAAACAATTGTTCCGCCAATTAAATTGCCGTGCTTATTTAAGATGCCGCTATTAACTTGATTGACGAGTCTTTGAATTCTTTCGGGACTAGTGTTATAAGCATCTGAGGTGCCTTCGGAACTCACAGTCCAATAAACTATTCTTAAACCCTCAGTGTTTGCGGCTTTCCAGAAATAAGGATTGTTAAACGATCCGGCGCCCCCCGGTGCTCTAATTAAATATTCTTTATAGTTTGGATCGCCTAGATCTCTTCGCACAACTGCCAGCTGGTCGGACATTTGCTTTTCCATAAAAGGAATATCGGTGGTGGTCATTTTTGCATGATTTTCCGTATGGTTTTCGATTTCATCGCCATACGATAAAGCCAGTCTCATAATTGCAGCTTGCGAAGGACTCTTAATGGCTGCTCCAATGCAGAAAAGCGTAATCCTTGCTCCCATCTCATGAGCAGTTTCGATTGCTTTTTTTGTTTCCGATGGTTTACCCTTTGGGTAGTAGCAATCGTCAACAGTTAAGTAAACCGTTTTGCCGTCGTATGGCCCGTGTTTAATCACATGGCCGCTTGTAGGAAGTCCTTTGGAGGACGGTTTTTTAGTCGGAGTTGGTGTTGGCTCGGGAGTTGGGGACGGAGTAGGCTCGGGAGTTGCGGTTGAAGTTGGTGTTGGTTCCGGAGTTGGAGTCAGCGTAGCGGTTGGTTCCGGAGTTGACGTCGGGGTTGGTTCCAAGGTTGGAGTCGGTGTTGGCGTAAAGGTTTCGGTCGGTGAAGCAGTCGGAAGTCGTGTTCCGGTCGGATAGACTCCGTCAGGATTAGCGTTTCCACCACAGCCACTAAAGGCCACAGCTGCACCAAAAGCTAAACTTCCTAATACACCGAGACGTTCTCTTGACATATAACTTAAGGATTATACCATATCTCAGCCTACTCACCTAACTCGTCAATTGGCGCTTTTCTTATTGATTTACCGCCTCAACTTTGGTAAGATTGGAAGCACATGAAAACATATCAATTAGTTTTGGTTTTAAAAACATCCGTTACGGAGGCAAATAGAAAAAAATTTATCGAAACCATTAAGGGTTGGTTTGGCGATGCCAAAGTTACCAAAGAAGAAGAGTGGGGAGAAAAAACCCTAGCCTACGAAATTAAACATGAAAAGACGGGCTTTTATTTGAATTTTTTGCTGGAATCAGTTAAGATACCGGCAGACTTGGAAAAGAAATTATTTGCTAACGAAAACGTACTGAGGCATTTAGTAATCAAAGTCTAATATGGCACGAAGTTTAAACAGAGCTCAGTTAATCGGCAACTTAACCCGCGATCCGGAATTAAGATATACACCGTCGGGAACCGCGGTTTGTTCATTTAGTATCGCGACCAACCGTAATTGGACCACCGACTCCGGTGAGAAGAAAGAAGAAGTTGAGTTTCACCGCATTGTGGCTTGGAATAAATTGGCCGAACTTTGCTCGCAATTTTTAACTAAGGGCAGAAAAGTGTTTGTTGAAGGAAGAATAACCACCAGAAGTTGGGCGGCACAGGACGGAACGCAAAAACAAACGACAGAAATAATTATTAACGATATGATTCTTTTGGACAACCGCAGACCCGGCGGGGAGCAAGGAGCAGTCGCGGCAGAAGACGAGGTTCAAGAGTCTCCAAAAGAGGAATCAGAGAAACCAACAAAAGCAAAAAAAACAAAAGAGGAAGAACCGGTCCAAGAAACACCCAGTGAGGATGAAGTTGCTCCGGATGACATACCGTTCTGATCAGCAACTAGCAATTAGCCACTAGTCGCTAGGAACTAGTCGCTAACAAACTAATTTATGGCTAAGAAGAAAAAAATAATCAGAAAGAAAATTGCAAAAAACACTCCCAAAGAGTGTTATTTTTGCGTCGAAAAAAAAGAACCGCAATTTCAAGAAACCGCAATTTTGAATAAATTTATTACCGACCGGGCAAAAATTGTTTCGGGACTACGAAGTGGACTTTGTCAGAAACACCAAAAAAGAGTAACTCTGGCGATTAAAAGAGCCAGGCAATTGGCGCTTCTGCCATTTGTGGTCAAAGTATAATTTTGAAAATGACTTTACTGCCTGTTCTTCTTCCAGAAGGTTATAATGCAAAAGTTTCTGTCGGTGATCATATTACGGCAGGGCAGGTTTTGGCCGAGGGGCAAGAAAAAGCCCAAGAAGTAATTGTTCCACTAGCTCATCAGCTAAAACTCGTTCCGCAAAAAGCCATTAAATCGCTAAAGAAAAATCCGGGCGATAGCGTAACGGTTGGTGAGGTTCTGGCGGCAAAAAAATCGTTGCTTTCCACCAATGAAGTTATCAGTGAATTTTCAGGGACAGTGGTCAGAATCAATGAAGAAACAGGCGATGTGGTAATTCGAGTCAGCGGGGGAGCGCAAGATCTTAAAATCATTAATTCTCCGGTTGATGGTACGGTTGACTCTTTAGCTAATGGAAAAGTGGTTTTAAAAACCGATAAAGAAGCGATTATGGCGCTGGATGGTGTCGGTGGGGAAGCAGAAGGTGCTATTGAATATTTGCCGGATTCCGA
>DATKGY010000015.1:0-15517 GCA_035510535.1 Patescibacteria group bacterium | reverse complement strand
GAGTTTTTGGCCCAGTTTCAAAGACAGTATGGCTATTCGCCAACCTTAGCTGAAATTGCGCAAGGCACCGGGCACAAAAGCAATTCAACCGTTCATACTTTAATTAAATCTTTAGTTGACAAGGGCTACGTGCAAAAAGTTGACGGTAATACCAGAGTGTTAAAAATAGTTGAAGGAAAAGTAACCTTATCGTTAACGGGCAGTAAGCCCGCCATTGAATTGCCGCTACTTGGTTATATCGCCGCCGGCAAACCCTTGGAGCCATACAGTGATCCAAACGCGTCATTTTTTGTCTCGGCATCGCTTCTATCGGGTAAAAGCACCGCCTACGTGCTGCAGGTTAAAGGCAGGTCAATGATAGAGGATGGGATCTTGGACGGGGATTATGTCGTAATCGAAAAAGTGGCCGAGGCAGTTAACGGAGACATCGTGGTCGCAATAGTTGATGATAATCTGGCAACGCTTAAAAAGTTTTTCAAAGAAGACGGTAGAGTAGTCTTACGACCGGCTAACTCAGAAATGTCACCGATTTATCCTAACTCGTTAACTATCCAGGGAAAAGTGGTTGGCTTAGTCAGGAAGTTTTTGTAAAGTAGTTTTTAAATCATCTGCCCCTTAAATTCTAAGGGGCTTTTTATTGGTTTATGGAAAGAGATTTTGAAGGTAATCATAATGAACATTATTCTCTTCAGCGAGGGCATTGGGAAAGAGGTCTTGCTGCTGATTTTCGGCGAAGAACAGGCTTTCCCGTCAGAGCGGTTTCCGGACCAATCGCTTATATCACGAGGGTACATTCAAGGGATAGTAGGAATAGAGACGGGAAGTAGGTTATTTTTTGAATTTGATAATCTTCAGTTTGTAGTTAATATAGAATAATCCCGCAACGACGAGAAAAACCACAAGTACCAATTCAAATTTCCTAAAATAGCCGCCTAAAATATCCCACTTGCTGCCTAGATAGAATCCGACATAAGAAACAACCGGAACATAAATTAATGCCGCTAAAACATTGCTGATAATAAATCTGGAGAATTTTACTTCTGTGATGCCGGCCGCCACCGCAATAAATGATTTTATTCCCGGCAGCATTTTACCAATAAATACTACCGGCGCGCCATATTTTTTTATCCAAGTAGTAGCAATGTGATAGTCATGTTCTGTCACCAAAATTAATTTTCCGTACTTTTTGATTAAGGACAACAACAGATTTTCTTCCAAAAAATAACCGATTGAATAACCGATGATTGAACCGGCTAAATCACCCAAAACGCCTATGATGATCACGAAAATTAAAACTAAACCGCCTTGATTGGCCAAGAATCCGGCAAAAGGAAGAGTGACTTCCGAAGGGATTGGGATTGCGGTGGCATTCAGAACCATCAACCCAAAGATTCCAAGGTAGCCTGTGGATTGGATTAAGTGTATAATAATGCCTGACAACTGTTCTAGCATGGGAATTTTATATATTGTATCAACACCAATCGGTAATTTACAAGACATCACGCTTCGGGCAATTGATGTTATTAAAAAAACCGAATATATCGCCTGTGAAGACACCCGCAAAACCGGATTTTTAATTAAATCTTTATCGGAAAAGTTTGGTTCATTTGGAGATAAATACTTGGTCTCGGTCTACGAAGAAAACGAGACCAAACGAATTCCTGAAGTTTTAAATGTTTTAGAAAACGGTAAGAATGTAGTTTTGGTTTCTGACGCCGGAACGCCACTGGTGTCAGATCCGGGTTTTAAATTGGTTCGGGAATGTATTGCCAAAGGTGCGAGAATAGAATCAATTCCTGGACCATCATCGGTAATTTCCGCACTGATTGTTTCAGGTTTACCTTCTGATAAGTTTACTTTCGTTGGTTTTTTACCGAAAAAGCCTGGGCACAGAAAAACCCTCATGGATAATCTTCAGAAATCTTTGGAATTAGTTAAGTCAACAGTAATTATTTTTGATTCGCCTTTCCGTTTGGTTAAAACTTTGGGGGAACTGCAAACAGTTTTTGGCGATAGGGAAGTGGTAGTGGTTCGTGAGTTGACTAAAATTCACGAAGAAGTCAGACGGGGAAATATGTCGGAGTTAGAGGCGCATTTTCGAAAAGTAAGTCCAAAAGGGGAAATCGTAATTCTTTTCTAAAGCGCTTTCAGTTGTGTTTGAATTTGCAAGAGCCGGTTGTACTTTGCCACCCGTTCGCCTCTGACCGGAGCACCAAACTTTACATAATCAGCCGATGCCGCCACCGCAAAATCGGCAATGAAATCATCATTGGTTTCACCCGAGCGATGCGCAACAGCAATTTTTAGCCCAGCCTGGCGCGCCATCTCCACGACCGCCAAAGCCTCAATTACTGTTCCAATCTGATTTGGTTTAATGATAATCCCCGTAATCGCTTTTTTGGCCAAAGCCGTTTGCAATCGGTAGGGATTAGTCGCGGTTAAGTCGTCACCTATAATTAACGTTTGACTGGACAATTCTTTACAAAGGTCACCCCAACCATCCCAATCATCTTCCGCCAAACCGTCTTCCAAATAAAGAAAGTGATATTGCTCGTTAAGCATTTTGTAGAAAGCGATTAAGTCTTTTGCCGAAAGGGAGCTGCTTTTATCTTTAATATGATATGAGTTTTCAGAATAGAAACTATTAGAAGCGGCATCAAGACCCAAAAAAACGTCAAAACCGACCCTTAAATTAATCGACTCTATGGAACGTTTTAAAAGAAGCAATGCTTCTTGGTTGGTCGCCAATTTCGGCGAAAAACCTCCTTCGTCACCAATCAGCGTAGATAAATTGTTGGTCTCAATGTTTTTCCGCAAAGAATTATAAATGTCTGTGACCATTTTTAGAGATTCTTCGTACGGTTTTGAGGTAGCAGGAATAACCAAAAATTCCTGAAAATCAAAGTTGTTTTCAGCGTGTTTGCCGCCGTTTATAAGATTGAACAAGGGTGTCGGGATTTTAAGCGGCAGGTTTTCTTTTTTAATAAACTCTCTTAAGTATAAAAATAGCGGCAGAACGGAGCTTCTGGCAGAAGCTTTGGCAACCGCCATCGAAACCGACAAGGTGGCATTGGCGCCGAGCCGCGCTTTGTTTTGTGTTCCATCAAGGTCAATCATTTTTTTGTCAATTTCCTGCTGTCTTGAAGCATCCATACCGATTAGATTCGGGGCGATTAACTTGTCAATGTTCATAATCGCGTTTAAAACGCCCAAACCCCGGTAGCGGCTTTGATCATTGTCTTTTAAATCAACTGCCTCATATTTTCCAACCGAAGTTCCGGTAGGAGATGAGGCGATACCGGTTGCGCCGTCGGATAAAATAACCGTAGTTTCAACCGTTGGATTGCCTTTGGCGTTTAAGATTTCCCGGGCGGATATTTGTTTAATTTTTGCCATAGCGGTTACTTATTTAACAATTCTTTTTCGGTTTGCGCCAGAAGCTTTCGGGTAGCATCAATTGCGTCGGGGGAAACCGAAACGCTGGTAACTCCCCACGAAACAAGCTTTCTGACCAATTCCGGATAGCTTGAGACTGCCTGCCCGCACATCGAAGCGGTAATTCCGTATTTATGCGCCGTCTTAACCACGTGTTCAAAGGCCCACAGGGCAGCCGGATACATTTCGTTAAATTCACTAGCAACTTCGGAATTATCCCTGTCTGTTCCCATTACCAGCATGGTTAAATCATTGGAGCCAATCGAAACGCCGTCAATGCCGACCTCAATAAATTTTTCAAACATAATGACGTTGGAAGGAATTTCCACCATCATCCATAACTTAAAAGTTGATGAACGCTCCAATCCGTTTTCATTAATAAGTTTTTTTACAGCCACTAATTCTTCCACTGTTCTTACGAAGGGAATCATGATCCATAAATTTTTATGATTCATTTTATTGCGCACTATTTTAATTGCTTCTAATTCCATTTTGAAAACTTCGGGGTCATGAACGTAACGGAAAGCACCTCTATATCCTAACATCGGATTAGACTCTTCGGGTTCAAAATCTTTTCCACCAACTAAGCTGCGGTATTCATTGGTTTTAAAATCAGTAGCTCTATATACCACCGGCCTTGGATCAAAAGCCGAGCAAAACTTATCTAAATCGGCTGCCAACTTTTCAATAAACTCATGACGCTTCCCATCTCGAATCATTTTTTTCGGATGTACACCAATTCCGGCCATCATAAACTCGGCTCTTAGTAACCCAACGCCGTCAACGTTTCGTTTGGCAATTCCATCGGCCAAATCCGGTTCAGCCAAATTAACGTAAAGTTTGGTCGCGGTTTTGGCGTTTAAGTAAGGATTGTCAACGTGTCGGGTTTGCTTGGTGGCAAATCCGCCTTTATAAATCTCACCGGTTGTGCCGTTTACAGTAATGACATTGCCGGTTTTAATGATTTTAGTGGCTTTAACTGTGCCGACCACCGCCGGAACACCCAGTTCTCGGGAAACTATCGCCGCGTGTGAAGTCCGGCCACCGCTATCGGTGACTATGGCTACAGCCTTTTTCATCGCCGGTACAAAATCCGGATTAGTTTCCGGCGCAACCAGCACATCTCCGGGCATTACTTTGTCTATCTCTTTAGCAGAAAAAATTACCCGGGCCGGGCCGGCGGCAATTCCCGGGCTGGCCGGATCACCCTTTAAAATAACGTCCGCCGCCGGGATATTTTCAGCCAAAACCGTAACTTCATTCTGAAATTTAGTGGTCGTAACCGATCTGGTCTGCACAATATAAATCTGATTTTTTTCAATGGCCCATTCGATGTCTTGGGGAAAATAATAGTGTTTTTCCAATTTTTCGCCCAATTTTGCCAAAGCCACAATTTGCGCGTCGGATATTTTTTGTTTAGCACCTGTCTTTGGCGAAAGTTTAACTTCCTTATCTTTAGCGCCAACTTTCTTAAGCATTTTATGTTGCAAGGAAAACTTTTTAGTCGTAACCGAAAAATCGGATTTCAAAACCTCGTAGTGATCCGGATTTTCTTCGCCTTGAACAATTAGCTCGCCCAGTCCGTAAATAGACTCGATGACAATTTTAGATTTATCATTGGTAACCGGATCAATAGTAAACATGACGCCGGACTGGTCCGACTCAACCATTTTTTGCACCACTAAGGCAATACCAACTTTAATATGGTCAAAATGCTGTTGATGCCGGTAAAAAATTGCCCGCGCATCAAAAAGAGAAGCCCAACCTTCTTTAATTTTTTCCAAAAGCACCGCGTCGCCTTTAACGTTTAAGAATGTCTCCTGAGCGCCGGCAAATGAGGCGTTAGCCAGATCCTCGGCGGTTGCAGACGATCTGACAGCCACCAGCGGATATTCTAACGCGCCACCGAGTTTGTTGTAAGCGGTTACAATTTGTTTAGCTAAATCGTCTGAAAGCTTACCATCCCGAACCAGTTTCTTAACCTGTTTAGCCAATTTATCCAATGAGTCAGAGTTTTCAAATTTTGCGCTGGAAAGTAAATGCTTTATTTTAATGTCGAGTTTATTTTCCCTAATGAATTCGTAGTAAGCATGGGAAGTAACCACGAAACCATTGGGGACGGGGAAGCCGGCGTTAGCCATTTCTCCAAGGTTTGCTCCCTTACCGCCGACCAGCGGTACATCATTTTTGTCTATTTCGGAAAACCACGCAACAAACTTAGGCATTAAGTTTATTATGGGAGAAATCTAAAAAATTATCAAGCGGTTATTCTTTTTTCAGAGGGTAGGAGGAAGCCTCAATGATTTGGATGTCGGGAACTTTTTTGTATTTAGGATTTTTAACAAGTATTGGTTGGCCGTTTTCTTCAACCACGTAATAACAAAAACCCTGCATTTTTTTAACCGCTTCATAATCGGCGTGTCCGGGCATAGAAACTGGATTGGCTTCGTCAAAGTTAACAGGAGAGTCGTCAGCCGTTACAAAATAGGTTTTAGAAATATTTACTACTAAATGTCCCCATTCGGAAGGAATATAGATGTGGTCGCCGGGTTTAACATGAACTGCGAAAACTTGTTCGATCTCATCATCAATTGGGTTGCCGTTTTCAGCAACCGCCCTTTTTTGCAAAATCGCGATGCCTTCACCAAAAATTATCCAATAAGTCTCGTCCAGTTTTCCGACATGGTAATGTCCGTAGGTTTTAATGTACTCGCCGCCAACTATCCCCGGTTCCCAAATGGTGATATTGCGTTGCTCGCTTCCACCACGCACCATGTGGTATTGAATTTCTGGCCCCGGAGCGGTTGGATCCATCAGCACTTCCTGCATTTTTTCATAAGTTCTCGGTGCATAATGTTTGGTAGTAAAATCAGTCATCTATTTTTCTCCCCTTTCGATTTTTCGCTGTTCCGGCGTTTCGTCTGGTCTTTTATAATCATCTTCCAGGCGAAGCGTTGTTCCCATTTCCGGAGTTGAAACCTCTAAAACGTCGCAATCGGTAATTCCAACCAGCCTATGTCTTTGCCCGATTGAACAACTGTAGCCTTTGCCATTTTCCAGCTCTGTTTCAATTAATTCGCCGTTTTGATTGTCCCAAATAATTTTTGCTTTCCCGTTCATTAGAAACCAACTTTCTTGTTTTTGGTCGTGGACTTGTAGTGAAAGTCTCTTTCCTTCGTTGATGTGCAAAACTTTCCCCATGTAGGGTCTATCTTCCGGCACCCAGTGAATTTCCCACCCCCAAGGCTTTTCGATTTTCTTAGAATAAGGGGAATTATCAAACTTTGTCTTATCAAACTGACTTAAATCAATCATACTTTTTCTTTCGCCATAGATTTTATGAAGTTAATTAATTCGTCCCGCTTTTGTCCCATTGTTACTTTATCATACGCTTCTAAATTAAATCTTATCAAGGGCTCAGTACCTGATGCACGCAAATTAAATTTCCAAGTGGGATAGCTTACTGTCACTCCATCCATTTCAGATAATTGTCCATCACTATATTTTTGCTTGAGCGCTTCAAAAATTTCCTGTATATTCGCAACTTCAAAGTTAATTTCTCCCGATTCATAACTTCTTCTGCATTCCTCGGCCAATACGGACAACGGCTTTCCTTCCTCCGTTAAAACTTTCAGTAGGCCAATAATTGTACAAACTTGTGATTCCGCATTGCCAGTTGTTCGATAGTAATAATGGGCAGATGCCTCACCGGCAAATATTGCATTTACTTCTCCCATTTTCTCAGTGATAAATGCATGTCCAGTTGGGGATAATACAAGGTTTCCACCATTCTCCTCTACAATTTTTTGGGCCGTAAAATAATATTTTTGATCAACAACGATGGTTGAACCGGGGTATTGCTTTAATAATTCCTTTGACAGAATTCCAATAATTTGCGGCGGAGGAACAACTTCCCCTTTTTCATCAATAATAAATAACCTGTCTCCGTCTCCATCGGGAGCAAGTCCTAAATCCGCTTTTTCTTCTAAAACTTTCTTTTGCAAGTCAACTAAATTCTTAGGCTGCATGGGATCAGGTTGGTGAACCGGAAAATTACCATCCAGATTGAAATTCATCTTTATTAATTCCATCGGGATTTTCTTTTCCAAGGCGTTAAGGTAGGTAATGCCCATTGCATTTGCCGGGTCAGCCACTATTTTGAATTTCTTAATTTCAGGGTTTTTCCATAAATTAAGGCCATTGATTACCTCTTCGTCATAAACGCCATCTATTTTCCGCATTGTCCCGCCAGCCTTTTTGGGTAAAATAATTCCCTCGGCAACCATCTTTTTTATTTCTTCCATTCCCGTGGGTTTACCAATTTTAAGAATGCCGTTTGGTATTTTAACTGCAAATTTTAAACCGTTCCACTCCTTCGGATTATGGGAAGCAGTTACTTGAATACCTGCATCACATTCGTAGTGCGTAATTGCGAAATAAAAAGTAGGCGTAGAAACTAAGCCGACGTTTACTAAATTAGCGCCCAAACTGATAAGTGTGTCCGTAGCCACTTTAAAAAGAGCCGGCGAAGAAAGACGCATGTCAGTGCCAACCACAAGCGTGACATGATCCTTTTCTGTTTTCTTTTGAAAGAAAGCATAAATAGCGGTTAAAACCTGTCCGAAATTCTCTTCGTTTATTTGCGTGGGGTAAATTCCGCGAATGTCGTAGGATTTAAAAATCGAAGGATCAATTATCATTATTTTATCTTATAAACCGGCTAGGAAAAAGTCAATGGACCTATCCAGCGAATAGGGGATTTTACCGGTTTTTAGGGATAAATCCATTTCGAAGAGTTTTTGATAAAGAAGCTTGAGCTTTGAGCCTCCAAATACACCGGCTTGCTTTTGTACTTTTCCCAATTGCCATGGCGCCATCCGTTTAATCTCATCGATTTTGTCAACACCGTCAATCCCTAGCATTATCCGGAACTGCCGGACCAGCATGAAGAAAATTAATTCAGGTTCCATAGTTTGTTTTAATTCGTGAAAAAGTTTAATGAGAATTTCGCAGTTGCCGGGCTTAAGATTATCCAAAAATGTGAATAAGACTTGTGGGAAAGAAAATGTTTTAACCGTAGCGTTTTTTAACAAGGTTTGAGAAGATTTTGACAATTCAGTCGGCTCCCAAAAAATAACGGCTAAGTTCTGGTTGTTATTTATGTATTCAACAATTTTTTTAGTTTCGGTGGCAATCGATTTATTTTTAGTAAAAAAGTTTTCGACTAAAATCATCTGTTCACTGCCAAATAGCGATTTGTTTTCGGCGTTTTGAAAAAAAACATCAAATGTTAGTCCTTCGCCTTCCAGTAGAATCGGGTCAATTAGTTTATTTTTCTCCTCAAAATAGAAATTCCGAGAAGAACCGGTGTCGTTTCCATGAATTACTAATACCATATTATTTGTTAATTATAGCTCTCCGGTATTCGTCAAAAAGCGCATTGGCAGTTCTTCCCAAGTGCCGGCTTTGTGTCACGTGGGGAACGAGCGCTCCTGAAAAATTACGGGGGATATGCAAAAGCTCATGAATTAAGACCCTGATTTTTTCCTCCGGCCCTAATTTATCATAATGCCGAGATAAAACTTCAATCACGTATGCCGGTTCAAGCCCTAGGGCGTCCTGAAAAATCTTTGGAAAAGACCAAATTCGGGCATAAGATCTGGATTTTGAGCCAAGCGTTCGGTAACAAAAAATTTTACTGGCTTTAATATAAGGTAAATCAATCACCGATAATATTTGATTAACATCGCGTTTAACATCCGGCGCCTTTTCCCAACCGAGCTTAGATTCCTGAATTTTAGTTTGTGATGTCCTTATTTTCATTAATCACTAATCCTTAATCATTTATCGTTACTATGTGTGTTTATCCGCCACATACGACGCGGCGTAAGCGTTTGGTTTTGTTTTCGCCACAAATCCGTTGCCGGTAACCATGCCAACTACTTCCTTAATCATATTGCGGGTTTCGCCGTGCTCACCAACATCAACGTGGATTTCCAGATTATAGTTGGGCGCATGCCCGTTCAACTGCTTCCGAAAAAGCGGCACAAAAATAGTTGCGAAATTTAAGGAAGTCAGCGTTTCGGTATAGATTTTTTCACGAAGCGTATGAATATTTTTAACTGTTTGCCTTCGCCAGAAATATTGTCCGCCAAAACCTTTGCGGTGAATCACAATCGCCGTTACTAAATTAATATTTTTCGTTCCGTCAATGGGCTTTTTAGAATCGGTCTTTTCGTGTGAGTCGGTGCCAATCACCAAACTGTATTCTGCCTTAGGATCAGCTTCTAAAAATGCTTTGATGTTCTGAATAATCTCAGCAATACCTTGTTTACCGTAAGTTTCACTCTGGAAGATTTCGTCGGTTAAATCCTGATTCATAATTCTTAAACAGGTGTAAATTATAGCACAAATTTAGATTCCGAGAAGCCATTTAAAGAAAGTTTTCGATGACTTATTAATATATTTATATGCCGACTCAATTGGATATTTTAGGTTGAATTTTTCAACCGGGAGAAAAGTATTTTGTTGGGCTGGGGTTGGTATTGGCACATAATCGATTTGCGGCTGACCTTTAACCTTTATCAAATTTTTATAGGTATTATAAACCGGTGACGGAGCTCCGTTTCTTAAAAAAGTGAATTGAACAAATGGTCCTTGGTCGGCGCGCAAAATAAACGGCGTAACTGCAACTACCTCCGGGTCATTCCAATAATTATTAAAAGCCTGTGAGTAATAATCGGCTTGAGTGGTGTCTGAAACTTTGTCCGATGTCCAGCCGGTTTCGGTTATGAATACCGGCAGCCGTTTTCCCGTTAACTGCTCAATTAGATTATCCTGATAATAAAAACTATCAATCCCCATCCGGTAGTCCGATGGGGGAGCAGCAAAACCCGGATTAGGATAAGAATGGCTGGCCAGTCCGTCAATTTCGCTGAAAATCCCGGGCACCGCGTCATTCATGTCCTGCATAAAGGCGTATTCATCAATTGATTGTCCGGCGATATTGGCAGCGCCGTTATCCAGCCCCGCCGAAATGACAAAAAAATTTGGATTGGTTTGTTTAAAAATTTTGCTGGCGTACTCAAGAATTTGCGCGTAGGTTGTGGGGTCGGGCGTACCACCCCATTCGTCGCCCCTGTTCGGCTCATTAAAAATGATCACGTAACGGTTTTTGGTTGGCCAGTTCAATGAGTTTAGAAAATTGGCAAAATCTAACACATCATAGTTTGAAGGCTGCGACCACGAACCCTTAACAAAATAGTCTCCGGTGGTTGCTAAACGGATAATCGGAATTAAGTGTCTTCTGGCACAATCATCCATAAACTTTTGCCATTTGTCCAAGTTTCTGTCCGAAGCCTGAATTGGAATAGTCACATAGCCCCAATCGCCGCCTGAAGAGTTAACCAACGGTGCCGCATCGGAAACTTCTTCGGGAAAGAGAATATGAATGCCAAACTTGTTATTGGGAACACTGGTTGGATTATAAATCGCTCGGGCAATGTTGAAATTGGAAAATATAATACTGAACAATATCAGCAATGTAAACAATCTAACAATCTTAATATAAATGGTTTTCATGTCAATCCATTTTACATCAACGTAATAGCTATTGAAACAAAAATCTTATAGTTGACGCTTGTAAATTTTGGTGCTAAAATCCGTTTCATGAGCGCAGAAGTATCAAGAAATATAGATGGAGAAATACGGGTAGCTGGAGCTAGAGTTTCTTATGTTCAGGCATATTCTGTAGCTGAGCAACGTGAAAAATACGAGGAAGCTGGTCTATCAGTTGCTCGCCTAACCGCAGGACTAGATCCTACAAGTATAAATCCTGATAGTGCAGATTATCTTTGGGGCGCCAGTGCAGGACTAAGCGCAGCGCTAGCTGCTCTTGAAAGTAGGCTTGTTCCATCATATGTTATGCGTGAAGTGGAAAATGGCAATAACAGAAAAGTTTTGGAAGCAATTGCTTCCCATCCAGGGTTTAACGTTGGCTCTTTAGCCAAAGAGATTTCGTCAAGTGAACCAACGTTTGCTGACATTTTAGCAATTCGTCATTCAATAAAAAATCTCGATCGTCTTGGCTTGATCGAACCAACTTTTCGTGATGGAGATCACAAAGCTTGGCAGCCTTCGCCTTCTGGCGTTATAACCTACGTAACAATATTCGCAGAAGAGTTTAAAGGTCGAGTTGAAGGCAATATTGAGACGGCACATAAAGAAGGACTACGAATTGCTTTCCCATCTGGCGAAGAGGCCGGTGGAAAGTAATCTTCCGTTAGATTTTTGCTCAAGAGCCAATTCCCCATATTCAATTCTATCTTTATTGAGTCCCAAATAATCTTCCATTGTGTTTACCAGCATCAAAGAACTCGAAGAAATTGCATAAGCGTTAATAATTACGAATAGGGGATTTTGAGTTAAAATCATTTTACAATTTTTCAAAAGCTCTGGAAAACTTTTATTAAAATCCCACGTTTCGCCGTTTGGACCGTGCCCGTAAACCGGCGGATCCATAATGATCGCGTCATAAGCATTACCGCGCCTATCTTCCCGGGCTGTGAACTCCACGGCATCATCCAAAATCCAGCGGATTGGTTTATCTTCAAGTTTTGAAAGAGTTTGATTTTCCCTTGCCCAGGTAATTGACGGTTTTGAACCGTCAACGTGGGTTACTTTTGCGCCGGCCTTTGCCGCCATCAAGCTGGCAATACCGGTATACCCGAATAAATTGAGAACATTTATTTCTTTTTCAGCTTTTTGAATTTTATCTTGAATAAATTCCCAATTTAAAACTTGTTCCGGAAAAACGCCAGTGTGTTTAAATGGAGTTAGCTTGGCATAGAATTTGATTGTCTTGAACTTCAGCGGCCATTTTACCGGCAGATTATTTTGCGACCAACCTTTTTCTAAATAGGTAGCATCGGCTTTCTCCCAATCTGCTTGCGAAAGAGCAGGGTTCCAAATCGCCTGTGGATCAGGTTTGCTAATAATATATTGCCCGAATCTTTCTAAACGCGCTCCGTTTCCGCTGTCCAAAAGCTCGTAATCTTGCCAACCTGCGGTTTTAAGAAGATGCATAAGGAAATCTTATCACAAAATGGTAAAATAGAAACATGTTAATCGATGAAGCAACAATTACAGTTAAAGCCGGCAACGGCGGCAATGGCAGAGCCAGCTTTAAACGGAACGCGCAAACTGCCAAAGGCGGTCCCGATGGCGGCAACGGTGGCAACGGCGGCAGTGTCTATGCGCAAGGGATTGATGACATTATGGCGCTGGTGGAATTCCGCTACAAAAAAAGTGTCCGTGGCGAAGATGGAGTTGGTGGTGGCAAGCAAAATTTATACGGCCGTAACGGCAAAGATTTGATCGTTTACTTTCCAATCGGCACTTTCATTACTGATCTATCAACGAAAGAAACCTTCGAGATTTTAGATACCTCTACGAAGGTTTTATTAGCGAAGGGTGGCAAAGGCGGCCGTGGCAATAACGAATTCAAAACCGCTACCAATCAAACCCCATATTACGCTGAAAAAGGGGAGCCGGGAGAAGAAAAAAGATTCTTTTTGGAGCTTAAGCTAATTGCCGACGTCGGCCTAATCGGACTGCCAAACTCCGGCAAAAGCTCGCTTTTAGATGCCTTAACCAACGCCCATCCCAAAATTGGCAATTATCCGTTTACCACGCTTGAACCAAACCTTGGCGTAATGCCTGCCCCTCGAAGCCTTGGCGGAGTGGGGAATGGTTTGATAATTGCCGATATTCCGGGACTGATTGAGGGAGCTTCAGAAGGTAGGGGACTGGGCGATAAATTTTTGCGGCACGTCGAAAAAACCAAAGTGCTGATTCATTGTTTGGATTTACAATCTGAAGATTTAGTTAAAGATTATCAAACTGTCCGCAAGGAACTTAAAGAATATACCAGCGATTTAACTGTTAAAAATGAACTGCTGGTTTTGACCAAAGCTGATCTTGTTGCGCCTGATGAAATAAAAAAGGTCTTAAAGACTGTAAATAAATTAAATGCCAATAATCTGGTTGTTTCTGTTTATGATGACAAATCACTTGCAGAGCTTAAAGCTAAAATCCTCGCCCTAACCCAAAAATAGCCGCAAAAAAACCCCTTGCGGGGTCTTTTCGGGGTAATCAACCTTGCGGCTGATCTCCTGCCTCTTCGTACTTTCGTATTCGAAGGTAAAAGCCATTATATACACCTAAACACGCTTTGTCAACTAGTACAATTTACTTCAAAATAAGTCAATATCGGCATATATGTAGTTTGAGCAGGTAACTTATGGCTAATCTAGCCTCGTTAATTTATTTACGACTAATTGTAAACTTCCTTATGCGTTCCTATTTTTACAAAATATGCATTATCTTCACTCAATAATTTATAAACCATTCGGACACTCATTGTAATTGAAATGCTCCATAAGTTACTCATGTTTGCATTGAGCTTATGAGTGCGCAACGATGGATGCTTAGGATTTGTGCTAAATAAATAGAGCTGTTTTTGAATTCGTTCTGATAATTTTATATTCTTTTGTTTTATCTTTTTGAGGTCTTTTACTACTTCCGGAGAAAGTTTGATATGCATGATTATTATAAATTCTTAAAAAACTCGTTAACATTATCGATATCAACAGCTTCATCAATATGG
Source organism: Patescibacteria group bacterium (assembly GCA_035510535.1). GTDB lineage: Bacteria > Patescibacteriota > Microgenomatia > Levybacterales > UBA12049 > DATKGX01. Next base: position 1,416 of record DATKGY010000015.1, on the reverse strand, counting down.
TCCATTGCTTCCATGGCAGCTTTTTCAGTCACAGCTGATGCTTTAAAAACAGGATATTGCTCATCCTTAACTTCATCAATAATTAAGTGTTTCACTAATTGAGTGATAGGAACACCTAAGCGTTCTGCTTTAGATTTTAGTAAATCACCTAATTGTTGAGATATACTTACTCTGATTTGTATTTGTCCAGCATCAATCATATTTTGCCACCTTTTTATACTTAAATTGTACTACTTTTTGACGTTTTGTCAATAGTCAAACCATTACGTGCTTAGACTACATATAAGCCTCAATATCAAATTATTGCCACTTTTAAATTGATTTGGAAACATGCTATTATATTTTTTATGACAGAAGAAGTTTGTCCAAAATGCGGCGCTCCGCTCTCACCAATTACCGAAACTGCCACGGGAAGAAAGTTGCAGCGTTGCTCAAAAGGCAACTGGAATCCCGAAACGAAAAAGAATGAAGGCTGCGATTATGTTAAATGGATTGCGATTGAACCTCAAGAATTAGATGAGAAATGTCCGAAGTGCGGATCAGCTTTAATTTTGCAAGTTACACGCTTTGGCAAAAAAATGAAAAAGTGTAGCGCCGGCAGTTGGGACAAGGAAGCAAAAAAAGCCATTGGCTGCGACTACGTGGAATGGGTTAACGGCACAACGGAACCAACCGATGAAGAATGTCCGGAGTGCGGCAAACCGCTGGTTATTTTTACCACCAATGCAGGTAAAAGAATGAAAAAATGCTCAACTGCGGGTTGGGATAGTGCCAAAAGAGTTGCAACCGGATGCACTTACGTCAAATGGCTTAATGCCGCACCGGTAAAGCAGGAGGAAGATAGCGGCGGAGAAGAATTTCTCCCACCCGAACCGCAAGGGAATTAAATAGCTCCACTTTGATCTGTTGACAAACTTTAGATCTCAAAATATACTTTAATATAATGTTAACAAATAATGATTTAGAGCAAATTAGAAAAGTTGTTAAAGAAGAAGTTAAACCTCTTGATAAGAAATTAGATAGAGTGCAAGAAGATGTTTCAGATATTCTAACTGCCTTGGATCAACGTCAAACGCGAATTGAAAGCCGTGTTGACCAGCTGGAAGCTGAAGTCGGCATCGCAACCTCTTAATAATTTACCAACTTAGAACTCATTTTCTACCAATAAATGTACCGCGGAGAGGAGTTCCCCCAAGGGGACTAGCTACAAGTAGCGGCACTTCTCCTCCCCCAATAAAAAAACTTCTTTAAAGCAAAAGCCTTAAAAAAGTTCTTGTACCGCGGAGGGGATTCGAACCCCTGATAACCTGGCTGAAAACCAAGTGTCCTGGGCCACTAGACGACCGCGGCTTGGCTTTAATTATACTGGAAACTTTGCTATAATTCAATTTACGGGCCGGTAGCTCAGCGGTAGAG
>DATKGY010000014.1:0-10647 GCA_035510535.1 Patescibacteria group bacterium | reverse complement strand
GGAATCGGCACAACAGCGCCGGTTGCAACACTTGATGTCCGGGGAAATTCGGCGGTGACGGCGGTTGCGTCAATTTCGGGTAACACCAATTTTGCCGGTCTAGTAGTTTATAATTCCGGTAACGGTGATTTAATTACTGCTTCGGGTTCCGCTGTTCTAAACGGCACCAACACTGAATTTAAAGTTACCAACACCGGCGATGTTTACGGCAGAGACTGGAAAGATTTAGACAATTCTTCTTATTACATGGACTTAAATTCCACTAACTCACTTACCACCGCCGGAAAAGTCGGAATCGGCACAATAGCCCTAAGCAACATGCTCTCCGTTACCCCATCTCAATATAATACAGGCACCGCATCACAAGCGCTTACTACTGTTACCGGTGTGAGTACGACATTCACCAGCGCTATGATAGGTTCACAATTAGTCTATGCCAATGGTGTTAGCGCAGGCACTATCACTGCTGTTGGCTCAACAACAAGCCTTACCGTTTCAACGTCTCAAACAGTTGCATCGCAAACTTATAATATCGCATACACAGGATTACAGGTTGATAACAGCGGCAATGTCGGAATCGGATTAACATCTCTTGCTACCAACGCTAAACTACATATTTACGCAAATCAATCTGAAGAAAAATTACAACTAGAAAATGCTGGCGGAAGCGCATGGCAAATAATACTTGCTGGAAATAGCGCTGATGCTTATACAACGTACCAAAGCACAAGTGGGAGTAATTGGTCCCTTGGAGTTGATTATTCTGCTAGCCAAAGTTTTAAAATTAGTCAATCCTCAGGACTTGGGTTAAGTGATATGTTTACAATTTTAACAAGTGGCAATGTCGGAATCGGCACAACCACCCCCACTGCCAATCTTGATATTGGCGGGTCAGGTAATGCTTCCATATCCGGAAATTTGGCTTTTAATGGAACCGGAACAAATTATCTTTACATGCTTAACAATTCCAATCTTACTTTTGCCTCCTCTGTCGGAGGCAACGGTGCGTTGTCAAACAGAATGACGTTAACTAACACCGGCAATGTCGGAATCGGGACAACGGGACCATCGTATTTATTAGACGTTAGCGGCGCCGGAGCTGGGGCAGCAAACGAATACGTAGCTAGATTCAAAAACACAACCGCCGCAACACACACCGGAGTCGAGATTGACTCTTTAACAGGCTACGATTCTTATTTAGCTCTCGCCAATAATAATACGATCGGATGGGACATGCGCTATGATCATGGCACCGGCGATTTCCAAATAAGAAGCCAAACAGATAACACTCAAAGATTTTCCATAGACGACGCTACCGGATACGTGGGAATTGGATTACCTACAGATACTGAACCAACTAAAAATCTTGATATTTACTCTAACTCGACAAACCCATCAGCTCTAATAGAATCCGGCTCGTCAGGCAGTTTTCCCCTTTTAGAGTTAAGTGATGGTCGCACAAATGGTAAAATCTGGAATATTGAGGATGGAAGAACTCTTGGAGATCTGGGCTTTTATTATTCGGGCTCATCAAGAATGCTGATAGACACAAGTGGCAATGTTGGAATCGGGGCAACTCCACGTCAAGAATTAAGCGTTGGCTCCTATTTAGATCTTTACAGCGGAGCGGACAACACACCAACGACTCCCTCTATTCGGGCAAGTTCAGCTAATAATCTTCTTCTTGATGCTTACTCTACGGGTTCCATTTATCTTAACAATGATGACGGAACGGGTGGTGTATTTTTTGGAAACGGAACCGCTGGTACAACTGTAGGCCGCTTTACAAGCGTGGGTAATTTTGTTGTTGGCGGTGGCTCCGCTTTAGCCACTAGCGCAACCGACGGATTCTTATATGTACACGGAATGGCTGGCAAGCCTACGGGAGTAGCAACAGCCTATACAGGAAGCTATGCAACAACATATGATACTACTAACAACAAGCTTTGCGTACGTAACTCAGCCTGGTTATGTACTGCTGCTATGACTGACTTCGCTGAATGGGCGCCTGCCGCAGGAGCCGAGAGCGGTGACATTGTCTCAACTACCACCCAACCCAACCCAACCGCCGATGATACAGCGCCATTCATGCTTGGCAAATCTCAAATTGTATACGATTCTAAAATGGTCGGCATTGTTTCTCAGTATGCAGAAGACGCCAACGCGGCCAACGGTTATAAAAAATCAGACGATTATCATGCTGTTGCCGTAGCAGGCCGTGTTCCAGTTAATGTTTCAACTGAAAATGGACCGATTGTCCAAGGAGATTTCCTCACCTCTTCATCTATTCCTGGCGTTGCAATGAAAGCTTCCAAGTCCGGAGAAGTAATAGGCACTGCTACGCAGGCTTACGATAATCCGGACCCAACCGCAATAGGTTCAATAGTAGTATTCGTAAATCCAGCTTGGTTTGATCCACAGGTACAGTTGGCTGACACGGGAAATTTGAATTTGGTTGATAATAATGCTTCTGACACCGGCTTTACTGTTCCCCACTACTTTACGCTGAATGATGCGTTGGGAAATCCGTTGCAAAGAGTGGGAGAATTCTCCGACGCGGCAATTGCGAACCTGAGGGTTGGCAGTGCCAACATCCAACAGCTAACTACTAACTCCCTAAACGTTGCGACGGAAAATGTGACAATCAACGGTCAAAATATCCACGACTACATCACAAGCATCGTGACCGATGCAATTTCTAATTCTCAATTCTTAATTTCTAACGGTCATACTGTTATTTCACCGCTGGCTTCAATTGTTAATTTGAAAACGAACTTAATTTCCCCGTTGTCCGACAAGCCAAGCATCGCTTTAAAGTTGGAGAATGATAAATTATCAATATTAAATGGTAATTCTGCGACTGCTTCAGCAGTCAGCAGTTTTGATAATCAAGGCAATGCCAGCTTCAGCGGACAACTGACATCTAATAGTCTGACGACGAATGACGCAACGATAAGTGGAACACTGCATGTTGGAAAAGTAATTGCCGACGAAATCGTCGGAGCGTCAACTTCGGCAACTTATGTCACCAACGTTACTAATATATATAATAGTACGCCGTCTGCCGACTCCAATTTTGGCTTGATTGCCGGAACTGCAAGCGCTGGAACTCCGTCAGGAGCTTTTGGACAACCGTCAACCGGAAACTACATCGATGTCAGTTCTTATTCGGGACAATTGACATATGTCCAAAATTTGGGCGCCGAAAACGCCGTATTTGGACAAAACCTGACGGTGTTTGGTTCAACTTCCCTATCGGATACCTCCGTTGTCGGACAACTTTCGGTCAATGGGAGCTTGATTTTAGCCGACAATTCAATCGATGTTTTGGGTAGTGATTTAAACTTGCAACCGTTACGGCAGGGCGGAATTTCGCTGATGGGCGGCTTGGTTTACTTTGATACCGATGGAAACCTGAAGGTCGGCGGCAATGCCGAGTTTGCCAAGAATGTGACCGTGAAGGGAACCCTGGCCGCCGGAACGATTAGTCCCCTGCCCGGAAATGATTTGACAATAAACTTGGCAACTAGTTCCGGCATTGAAAATTCTAAATTGAAAATTGAAAATTCCGAGGGCTCGAACATATTCGCCGTTAACCAACAAGGAGACTTGATAGCATCAGGAGCTGCTATGTTCAGCAAACTAAACCTCGGACTGGTCCAGCCGGCCTTAGCTATCTCTCCAACTGAAGTTGTGGCAACCGGTTCGGCGGGAACAACCAACATTGCCGCCTACCAAACTCAAGTCACCATTGATAATCCAAGTGTAACTGATAAAAGCTTAATTTATATTACGCCAACGTCTAACACTAACAACCAAGTTTTGTATCTACAAAAACAGGTTCCGGGCAAATCCTTTACCGTCGGCTTGCAAAACCAAAGCGGCTATTCGATTCCGTTTAACTGGATAATAGTCAACTGACGTTGAATTTTTAATTTAAAATTTTTAGTTTTTAATGAATGACAAAATGAACAAATTACAAAACTTATGAAATATGATTTAGAAGAAAGAACGGCTAAATTTGGAGAAAACATAATTTAACTTTGCAAAAAAGTTCCTAAAACAGTAGTTACAACACCGATAATAACCCAGCTAGTCAGGTCTGGAACCAGTATCGGGGCAAATTATTCAGAAGCAAACGGGGCTTCGAGCCGAAAAGATTTCAAAAATAAAATATTCATCTGTAAAAAGGAAGCAATTGAAACGAAGTATTGGCTTAGAATGTTGGCAAAAACAGATGAAAATTTCAAAAAAGAATGTCAGGTTCTATGGAAAGAAACCCAGGAGCTAACTTTAATATTTTCAAAAATTGCCAAAAGCAGTAATTAGAAATTTAGATTTGATTAGAAATTAAGAATTAAGAATTATAAATTAGATTGATACACTTTTTATTCTTGACATTATACTTTTAACTTGTTAAGTTTATAGCACATGCAAAACGAACAACAAAGATTGGAAATTATCGGCTACATTGAAAAGGCTTCAGTGGCTATTTTGGGACTTCTTTTGATTCTCTTTCCTGTCTTTCTGACTAATTTGACTACCGATTATTTTATTTTGCCAAAACAAGCGTTAGTTATATTTGTCGGAATTACCGTAATGGTTTTATATGGCATTAAAACTTTGCTCCTGGAAAAAGTACAAATCAGGAGAACGCCTTTTGATTTGGCTGTTATTCTGTTTATAGCCGCTGTCTTGTTGTCATCCGTCTTCTCTGCCGCTCGGACCGATTCCTTGACTAATTTTATTCCCCTGCTTTTTGCCGGGATTTTGTATTTTGGCATTGTTTTTAACGCTAAAAATGAAAAGTCGGTCATGGTTTTAATCGGCAGTTTGTTAACTGGAGCCTGTCTTCTGGCGATTATGCCTATTCTATCGCATTTTCATCTCTATATTTTGCCATACGACTTTACTAAAACCGCTAACTTTACTCCTACCGGCTCTAATTTAGACCAAGTTCTATACTTACTATTTGTGCTTCCCGTTAGCTTTTATTTTCTCGCTCCGTTCTTACTGGAAAAGCAAGCGAATAAAATTTTCTCTGAGAAAAAAGAAGATTTGGTTAAAATTTTAGGCTTTGGCTTGGCGGGTTTAATCATTCTTGCCGGACTAGCCGTATCAATCTATAACTTAGTACAACCTTCTGCATTAATTATTCTGCCGCTTGAAACCGGCTTTCAAACCGCTTTTGCGGCGATTTCACAGGACTCGGGCCGGACTTTACAGGGCTTTCTGTTTGGTAACGGTTTTGGCGAGTATCTTTTGGATTTTGCCAAATTTAAACAAGCCAGTTTTAATACTAACCCAACCCTTTGGGGACTTGGATTTATTCATTCCTCCACTTTTGTCTTAGAGCTTTTGGCAACCACCGGATTATTGGGATTTTTAAGTTTTCTTTATCTTTGCTATAAAGTTCTAAGAGAAAAACCGCTCTTTGTTCCCGTAATAATCGTCTTAACAACTGCTTTTGTTTTGCCTCTCACTTTCGTCAGCTTAATTCTCCTCTTTTTCCTACTGGCAATTTATGCCGCTTTACGAGGACTCTCAAACGACCAAAAGTACTTTGATGTTGAATTAGAACTTGTGGCTTTCAAAAAAGGCTTCATTACCTTTACAACCGGCGACGAAAGAAGAAAAAATTATGGAAAAATTCTTTCTTATTCTGTTTTTGGCATCATTCTTATCTTAGTTGCTTTATTGGGTTTTTTAAGCTTTGACTATCTTTCCAACAATGTTACTTTTGCCAAAGCTTTAACCGCCGCCAATCAAAATAACGGACAACTAACTTATACCGATGAGAATGCCGCCATTAGTAGCTTTACCGGCAAATATAACGATGCTTATTTTAGAGTGTTTTCGCAAACGAACCTGGCTTTGGCAAATTCGCTAGCGGCTTCTGTTCCTAAAGGAGCTAGCCCGAGCGCCCAAACTCAACAAACGATTTACACCTTGGTCCAACAATCAATTAATGCCGGTAGACAGGCCACGACCTTATCGCCGCAAAATCCTCTGGACTGGCAAAATTTGGCGACGATTTACCGCTCTTTGATCGGCTTTGGACAAAATGCGGATTCATTTGCGATACTGGCTCAACAACAGGCGATTCAGCTTGATCCGGCCAATCCACAGGGATATATCACGCTGGGCGGGATTTACTATCAATTGGGAACTTGGGATAAAGCGTTGGCTCAGTTTCAGCAAGCCGCGGCTTTAAAACCTGATTTTCCTAATGCTTATTATAATATTGCGCATACCTTAATTCAGCAGGGAGACTTAAAGGGAGCTTTAACGCAACTACAAACAGTGCAATCCTTGGTAAAAAATGATCCAACCAATTTAGCTAAAGTAAATGGCGAGATTAAACAACTGCAAGCGCAAATCAGTCAAGGAACGCCGTCCAGTACTGCAACCCCAACTCCGGCGCCGACTTTACCGAAACAAACTCCGCAGGTTAAAATTCCGGCACCGCAAGTTATTGTTACACCAACAAAAACACCATCGCCAACCGTAGCGCCCACCACCGAAGGCGGCTTACCACTAGCCACAACCACCCCCGCACAGTAGAATAAACAACATTCCTAGTTTGTCAACATACAGCTGAATATCTAATTTTAAAGGGGTGGCGCAAGGAGATAATTCGCTTGCAGATGAATTGAACGCCGACATATCACTTCTCTCTAAAATACAAGTTAATTTCAAAACAGGCGTTCATTTAGTGAGCGGTCAAACTTTTACTTTTTGAATAATTTGAGCGAGTGTCATCTGCAACGCGTGATTACGACTGGCGACAGGACCCCGACGCCTCCTCTTTCCCACGCCAAAAACTCACCTTGTTAATTTATTGGATAAATATTCCTTGAAGTAAACTTTAAACGTTGAAGAATTGTCTTCCCCACTAAAATTAAATCCTAAAAGTATATTGAGATAAACTAAGGAGCACGCTCAGACAATAGTCTCCACTGCTAAATATTACTACCTAACAGTGGGAAACTATTATGCTGGTCTTTGTTTTCTGAAACAATCCCTACAAAGAACTGGTCTGTCGCCTTTTGGTTTGAACGGAACTGTATCTGGTTTGCCGCACTCTGCGCACGTTATTTCAAACGATTGCCTTGGGGCCATACCTCTACCTTCGTTCATTCTGGCTTTTTTCAAAGCTCTACAATCAGGACATCTAACTGGTTCGTTTTCGAACCCTTTTTCCTTATAGAATTTTTGCTCGGACGCGGTCCAAACGAATTCTTTACCGCAATCTCTACAGATTAATGTTTTATCTTGGAAATCCATGGTGTGTAAACATTTAACTAATGACTTCTAACTTCTAACTTTTGGTTAGTTGCCAGTTGCTATTAGCTATTTGTTGTGTGATGTGTCACCTCCTCTCTGAACTTTCATGTATATATTTTCCCTTTTCTCCTGTTTTTTAGTTCAGAAAGAATCGAGGAACTGATACCATAAGTACTACTTGCAAGTATACAGGGTATGCAAACAAATAGCAAATGAGGCCAAAGTGTAAGGAATCTATTCGCCAGTTGAGGCTGTTTGTGTCTTGCGTGCAACCGTTACATACGGTTTTTCCGGAACGCCTCGCTTTACACACAATGTAGCCTTTTGCATATTGCCTGACAGCGCAAAGAAAAGTGTTGTATCGTCTTCTTCTTGTTTAGGAGCCGGACTACTATCTAATAATGGCGAGGCATAATTCCATCCTCCATTGATAGTTATTCTGTTAATGTAAGTTGCTCTGACATGCACAATAACGCGTTTTCCGGGAGTTATTCTTGTTAAAGCGTCTACGAGCGCTGCAACGGGAAACTGACACAAATCTTCTGTCCTTTCATCGCTAACCGACGGGTCGGGAGAAGGCGCATGATGAAATTCAGTATCGCTTCTGGTTACCACAAATTGATCACCAACAATGTTTAGGTAAGGACGGTATCCGGATTTTGGCAATTCAACTTCATCGATACAGCAATTTGGTCTCGTTAACAATAATTCCAGTGCTGTTCTACCGGGGACTGGCAAGGCTGACATTTCATGAACGGTGGATACAGCTGGCGTAGAAGTTTCATTCATAAATATTTATTTGTTACCTAAATTTTGCGGATCAATAATCACTAACCTTACCTCCGGGGTTTCTGGAACCTTTGGATCCGGAGTTTGCGGCGCTCTGGTAGCAAAAACAATATATGCTTTACCATCAGGTCCCATTGCGATTGATGCAGGCGATCCTTCTAGCGTCCAGTCCCAGTAATTTGCGTTTGATTCATCTTCTGCATTCTTTTGTACTCCCTGCTTATTATCTAAATCAATTACTCTCCATTTTCCAGTTACGTTGTCGGCATAAAACAAATGCGTTTTTTCTTTTTTATCAATTGCGTAAAAAACAAGGTGTAAATGTCCATTAGCATCTTCCACTAAAGCATCCGGACCTGTCTGCGTTCTTTCGTATTTTGAAAGCTTAATAATCGTAGCTTCTTTATGCCAACCTCCCTTACTGGAATAAATGCTGTCTCCGGTAAAAAGACTTATTACACCACTGTTTTTATCCATAGTCGCAGCTAAATTAGCTTCTCCGCCGGTACCATTAAAAGAATATGATTGCGAAGTTACTTTAATCGCAGTCTCAACAAACTTTCCTGAAGTATTTGAAGAATCATAAATATGACCAGTCCCACGACTACCATATAGTACATGTATCTGTCCTTTATTATTGATTAAAATCTTTGTTTCTGCCCATCCTGATATTGCCAAAGCAGAAGTTTTCCATGGACCAGATTCATTTGTGGAAAGCGTAGCTTTTCCTTCACTCCAACTATATGCCGAAATATACAATTTTCCGTTATGAGACGTAATTGAAGAATCTAAACCGTCACTGCTACCAATCCCAGGTAAAATAGTTGTTTCCCAACTATTGCTGGTTGCATTATATTTTGCTAATACAAGAGCTTCAGCTGCCCAACCGTCATTAGCTGCTACAACTAGACCATTGTCAGTAACTCCTTTGCCGCTTTCGTAAGTGATTGAATTATAACCTGCGGTAAAAGTGGAAATTTTTTCCTTATACCATTTGCCATTAACTTGGAAGACATGTGTTAAGCCACCATCACTATCCGAGAAAACTATTTGTGGATCACCATTGGAATCAAAAATTATATTTGGCGACGGACGCAGGAAATCTGCCTTTCCGAGATCGTAAGCAGTTAATCCGGATGGCGATAATATTTCGGTTTTAGGAGTAAACGCTTCAAAATTAGGATTTAGAGTTTCCGTAGGCTTGGGCGTTGGTTTTTCGCTAGGAGTTGGAACTGGCGTTGGGACAAGCGTTTCAGTAGGCATAGGCGTAGGAGAAATAAATATTTCGGTTGGATTTGGTGTCGGGAAAAAGGTATCAGTAGGACTTACTGTTGAAGTGGCAGATGGCTCACCGCAAGAGACGGCAGCTAAGGCTATTGAAACAGTTGTTGCAGCAACAAATCCTACTCGGCGATGATTCCTAGACGTTGATGGTATTCTTATTGTTTCCGCTAACATATGGCCCGCATGCTACATCAAACTATAATACTTGTCAAGTCAGGCAAGCGCTTGGAGAGCGAAGATGTTGAGTGGACCCGATCGGATTCGAACCGACGATCTTCTCGATGCCATCGAGACGCTTTACCACTAAGCCACGGGCCCGAGCCTTGAAATTAGAAACTGGAAACTAGATATTAGAAATCGAACTTCCATCTTCCAGCTTCAAAATCTAACATCCAACTTCCATTGTCCAATCTCAAATTCCTGGTGGACTTACCGAGAATCGAACTCGGAACTGCGCAATGCGAATGCGCCGGTATACCATTTACCTATAAGCCCGACTCTATACCTAGGATATTTTACCACAAAAAGTGAGCCTAAACTAGCTATTGCAAATATGGGAGAGGATTGACGGTCACATCGTTTATTCTGATTTCAAAATGGACGTGGGGCCCGGTGGTTCTTCCGGTCAAACCGATCCAACCGATAACCGTCTGTCCCCCAACCACTTGCTGTCCGGGGCTCACATTTACCGCTTCCATATGAGCATAAAGGGAACTATATCCGCCGCCGTTATCAAGCACAACATCATTACCATAACCATAATTCCAACCACCCGTATTAGCTTCCTTAACCACTCCGCTTTTAGCTGCAACAATCGGCGTTCCGTAAGGCGCGGCCAAATCCAAAGCCATGTGGTACCAGGAAGCAAACTGGGTAATAATTCCATGCACCGGCCAGGTAAATCCGGAGGCCGAGAATGAAGTCGCGCTTGGACCTTGGGCAATATAAACCTGCGGCCGGATAAACGGCTGCGCCGCGGGCTCAACCCCGTCCGGAACAATCAACATTTGCCCTGTAACCAATGAGAAAGTTTCCGGATTGGCAAAATCGTTAAACGGAAAATCGACAATCTTCTGCGGATCCGTGGCTAATTTTTTCGCGATCGTATAAACCGTGTCGCCGCTTTGCACCTTGTAGGAAATGCCCGTTACCGGCAAAATCTGCAAACTGTCCCCGACATTAATAGTATCGTTGGATAAATCATTGGCCCATCTGACTGTGTCGGCGGAAATGCCAAACTTTTGCGCAATGGTGGAAACCGTATCACCATGTTGAACCGTATAGGTA
>DATKGY010000013.1:0-9524 GCA_035510535.1 Patescibacteria group bacterium | reverse complement strand
TAACTCTGTTTGTTTTTGGTAAGAGATGCTGCCGTCATAGTTGGAAACTTTGAGAATCGGATCTAAATCAACTCTTTTACCTAAGTTTGCAATGGTGCCATAAACAGTGGCCATGTCGGTCATTTTCACTTCAGCCGCGCCAAGTGTCAGCGATAAGCCATATTGGCTTGGATTTCCCCAAGTAGTAATGCCCATTTGCTTGGCCATATTCACCATAGCCGGGATACCGATTTTTTGCAGGGTTTTAACCGCCGGAACGTTAAACGAGTTGGCAAAAGCAATTCTTAAGGGGACTTTGCCGTGGAATTTGCCGTCATAGTTTACCGGCGAGTAGGGCGTTGAGCCGGGAATCTGGTAAGTGATTGGCGAATCATCCAAAATGCTGGCGGCGGTAAAGCCATCAGACAAAGCAGTTGAATAAGTAACTACTTTAATGGAAGAGCCGGGCTGCCGAAGCGCGGTAGTTAAATTAACATTGCCGCCATTCTGGTCAGCGTAATTAGCGCTTCCAACCATCGCCAAAATATCGCCATTACCAGGATTTGTTACCAGAGCGGCGCCGTTAGTCAGATTTAAATAAGCATCGTTATTGACTTCGTCGCTGACAATTTGCTGGACATCTTGCTGCAGGTTTAAATCAAGACTGGTGGTGACGTTTAATCCGCCTTTTTCGACCTCGGCCAATCCATATCTTTGCACCAATAAATCTTTAACGTACATCACAAAATGCGGGGCATAGATTGGAGTTTGCGGCGGTTGAAAAGTTAAGCTTTCGCCTAGAGCTTGGCTCTCAGCGTTTTTATCAATATAGTTTAGCTGATACATTTTATCTAAAACTTCTGCTTGTCTTTGTTTCCAAAGCGTCGGATTGTCGCCATATGGGGAGTAAGTGCTTGGCGCCTGTGGCATGCCGGCCAAAAAAGCGCTCTGGGCCAAGTCTAAATCCTGAACATTCTGGCCAAAATAAGTTTCGGAGGCCGCCTCAATTCCCCAAGCAGTGCCGCCATATGGAACCTGATTAAAATACATTTCCAGAATCTGGTTTTTGGAATAGAGTCTTTCCGCCCAAAACGCCAAGACAATCTCCTTAATTTTGCGGGTAATACTCACTTCCGGCGTCAAAAGCGTTGATTTTATCAATTGTTGGGTAATGGTTGAGCCGCCTTGGATTGGCCGGCCGGAAAAATCGGCGACAGCCGCCCGCAGAATGCCGTTGATGTCAAAGCCGGGGTTGGTGTAAAAATCTTTATCTTCAATCGCGATGGTGGCATTGACAAGATTTTTGGGGAGAGAGCTTAAAGGTACTAGAGTCCGGTTTTCGTTGGCATAAATTTGGTAAAGTAAAACGCCATTTCGGTCAAAAATTTTAGTGGTTTGCGGAAACGACCGCTCAGTCAAAAGTTTCGGATTAGGCAGGCTAGCTAAAAACGTATAAATTGAAAAGGGAATAAACACAAAAATAAGACAAAACAAAAAACCAACGGCAAAATATTTCAACTTCAAATTGAAATGCTTTGGCGGGGGGAAAAAGGTAATCACAGCTTCTTTAGTCGCTTTTTTCTTGGTTAATTTCTCTTTTTTCTTTGATCTAAGCTTGCGCCCAATTCTTTTACGGAAAAGTAAAAACTGAAATTTAATTAGCTTAATTCTGTTCGCGATTTTTCTCTTCAGAGTTTTACCGTAAGACATGGTTTCATTAAGAAAATTCAACACTAATTTAACAACATGGGAAATCAGATGGAATAAAAGCTTAAGCAATGCCAGAATAATCTTCCAAGTAAAGCTCAAACAGAAAAGCACAAAACCTCCGATGGTAGTCAAAACCAAAATAATTGTATTGATTGAAAGAATCAGTAATTTCATAAAGGGTAAATAAGCTTGCTGATTATACTATAGGAATAGTGTTTTGGGAAGTAGCATTACCATTGACAAATAGCTTATAGCATGATAATATCCATTCTCATATGGCAATGCACTATAAAGAAGTTCCTAACGGAATTTCACAAGACGAGGCGATAAAATATGCGCGAGGCATAACTTCAGTTGCTGACTTTGTTGATTTTTTGCAAAGTAAGGGTGAATTGCCTGAAGAGTTTGCGACTAAACCTAAAACCATTAAGACCCCAAAAATTGAAGTAGCAAGACTTCCGCTTTCTAGAGAAACCCAAAGGCTTGTTGAACATTTGAGAAAAGACGGATATACAGTCTACGATTATTCAGGCAGAACTCCGGCTCAAGTTAGAGTAGATGGAATGAGATTTTGGTATTTAAATCCAGCGCTTGAGGATTTAAGCTCAAATCCAGCTCTTTTAGCATTTAAACCAGCTCCGGAAGGTTTCTACTTAAGAGGAAGCCAAAATATTCCGCATGAAAGACAGCTTGAATTACTTGCGGAAGAAGCGGCAGGAGTTGAGAAAAAGTATCCAAGCGCCAGACTTATAACACGTGAATGGCATGCGCCGGAAATTATAGATGTCTCACTCCAGCATTTTAGAAATACAGGAGATCGTTTACAAGGAAAAGATTTTGGATATAACTACACATGGACAGATACTTACACAAGCGATAAACAGGGTGCCTACCGTGCCGGTGTAGGCGATTGGGGCGAGGTTAGTGGTTTGGACGCCAGTTTCTGGTCTCCTGGCAATGTCTATCCGCATTTGAGGTTGGCTTCTGTGGTAGAAATTCTTCGAAAATAGGGTCTTGAAATCTTGGTTCTCCGGATTTTAAAATTAAAATAAGGCAATGAGTATTGAAATTATTTTTAATACCGCCTTTTAATGTTTTTTCACAAGCCAGAGTCTTTCATATTTTGAATATGAAAGAGAGTTGCTTCCAGTGAAAACAAGATAACTACGTAGTACTTTTCTTTGTCCGAAAAATATCGGCGGATAAAATACAGCAGCAATATTTTTAAAGTTGCAGTGAGTGATGTGTACGGAAAAGTATTATTTTAAGGTGCCAACCGTGCAAATGTAGGCAATTGGAACGAAGTTAATGGTTTGAACGCCAATTTCTGGAATCCTGGCAATGTCAATCCGAATTTGAGGTTGGCTTCTGTGATAGTCTCTTGTCAGAAGCATTTTGAGAACGAATCCATCCTCCAAGCATTCTTCCTATTTCGGCGAGTTTCGCTTGGAGGAGGATATATTCTTTTTCTTTTAGACACTGGTTGTCTTTGGCAAGTCTTAGGAGTATTTTTAGAAGGTCAAGTTTAATACTTACTCTTTGCAAAATGATTATTTTATTGGTGCAAGCGGGAATAGAAAACAGTAATTCCATAATGTCCAAAGTCGTGTTGTCTAATTTTTGGCCCAATGTATAGCGTTTAGTCTTGGGAAAAGAAGGGATAATAAAGCTTAGATTTTTATAGAACTCGTAAAGTTTGGTGAAGATTGGAATATCTAAAGCACTATCGGTGTGTGTGTGAATAGATTTACTGGGAGTACTCATATGACTTATGAAAATCTTATAACAATAGAAAATCTTTTTCAAGCCTATTATGAATTTAAAAAAGGCAAGAAAAAGAGATTAGACTTGCAAGTGTTCGAAAGAAATTTAGAAGATAATTTATTTACTCTTCATAAAAGCTTAAAGGATAAGACCTATCAACATGGACAATATGAGGATTTTTATGTCAGTGATCCAAAAAGGCGTCACATTCATAAGGCATCTGTTTCCGACCGTGTTTTACACCACCTTCTATATAAATATCTTTATGATGTTTTTGATTCATCTTTCATTTACGATTCTTACTCATGTCGGTTAAATAAGGGAACACATAAGGGGGTAAAAAGGCTTTATCAATTTACAAGAAAAGTTTCTAAGAATTACACGAGCGATTGTTTTGCTTTAAAATGCGACATTAAACAGTTCTTCGCCAGCGTTGACCATCAGACCCTGGTTAAATTATTGGAAGAAAAGATAACAGACGAAGATATTTTATCTCTACTCAAAGAAATTATTAGTAGTTTTAATGCAGAGATAGGAAATGGTAAAGGCATACCGCTTGGAAATTTAACTTCTCAAATTTTTGCCAATATTTACATGAATAAGTTAGACCAGTTTATAAAGCGGAATCTTAAAATAAAATATTATCTCCGCTATGCCGATGACTTTATTATTTTAAACTCAAACAAAGACATTCTAAACAGGCATACCAGTATACTGGCTAAATTTCTAAAAGAAGAATTAAAACTAGAATTTCATCCGAAAAAGGTTTTTATACGAAAATTAACCTGGGGAATTGATTTCTTAGGTTATATTATCCTTCCCCACTATATTTTGCCAAGAACAAAAACAAAAAAGAGATTATTCAGGAAAATTGAGCAGAAAATTGAGGAATATGAGCAAGGAAAAATTTCGGAATACTCTTTAAGCCAGACGAATCAATCCTATTTGGGGTATTTAAGACATACCAGGAGTTACAGAGTTCAACAAATTTTAAAGCAAGTCTTGTTTAGGGTGCTGGAGTAGGGGTTGGACTGATTAAACTTGGGTGAGGACAAGTCATGCAAAACCTGTCGCCGGTTGGATCGGTATAGACAGTTTCCGTTTTGGTTTCCAGATTATCAGTCTGGCCTTTGGCGGGTAAATCCTGAGTAGTTTTATCAACCTGCGTATCGCCGGTAGTAATTTGTCCATGGGTGTTTTCGGTACCTTTAAGTATGTATTCAAATCTGGTCGAGCAAGTGGCTCCGGCAACGGTGGTGGGTAGGCCTGTGTCGGAGCAAACCGCTTTTTGAATAATGCCCGGCGGCCTGGACATTGGCTGCGGGGCACGGCCTTTTAAAATGTTAGACATAATGTCGTTCCAGATAGGCGCGGCACCGGTAATGCCGGAGACCAGTCCGCTCATCTGTGAATTGTCGTCATTGCCAACCCAAGCTGCCACCAAAAATGACGGAGTATAGCCAATGGTCCAGTTGTCCCGAAAATCATTGGTAGTACCGGTTTTAACCGAAACTGTTTGTCCTTTAATTTTCAGTTCCGAGTTATCTCCAAATTCCGCCAATCTCGCCCCGTTGTCGGCTAGAATATCGGAGATGATAAAAGCGACACCATCGGGTAGCACTTTCTGGCCAAAAATCGGGCTTGGAAGAGGTTTGTATTCTTCTAAAACTTTGCCGGTTTTATCGGTCACTTTTAGAATTGGATGTAGATTAATCCGGTAGCCCGAATTGGCGAAAACACCAAAAGCGGTAGCCATATCCACCATTTTGACTTCGGCTCCGCCCAAAGTTAAAGACAGTCCATATTTTTCAGGACTCGTAAAAGTGGTAATGCCCATCGCCGAGGCAGTGGCCACCATCGCATCAACGCCGTTTAGCTCCAGCATTTTGACCGCCGGAATATTAAAAGAATTGCCCAAAGCGTAACGCATTTGTACTAAGCCATGCCATTTGCCGTCATAATCCACAGGGCAATAATTTTGTCCGCCTTGGTTTGGGAAACAAATCGGCTGGTCAATAAAAGTGGTGGCGGCGTTATAGTCGTTTAGAAGCCCGACCGCGTAGTTAATCGGTTTAATGGAAGAGCCCGGTTGTCTTAAAGAAGTAGTAATGTTGACATTGCCGGCAATCGTATTATCAAAATAATCTTTACTGCCGACCATTGCCAGAATTTCGCCGTTGGCCGGGTCGGTGACTAAAGCGGCGCCGTTAGTAACATGGTAGTAACCGGGTAAAGCATTGACTTCATCGGCGACTGATTTTTGCGCAAAGTTCTGGACATCCAAATCAAGGCTGGTAGTAACTTTTAGGCCGCCTTCCTCAACTATTTGTTCTCCATATTTAGCAATCAAAAGATCCTTAACGTACAAAACAAAATGGGGAGCTTGGATGTTGTTAGCAAACTTGGCGTATTTTAAATCTTCCTTTTCGGCTGATTGCTCTTGGTTTTTAGTGATATATCCTACGTTTTGCATGGCCTGTAAAACCTCAATTTGACGGTCTTTTCCTTCTTCCGGATGGGCGCCGAATGGAGAAAACTGCGTCGGCGCTTGAGGTAAGCCGGCCAGAAGTGCACTTTGGGCCAAGTCTAAATCTTTGGCGTGTTTGCCAAAATAAGTTTCACTGGCCGCCTCAACACCGTAAGAAGTCCCGCCGTAGGGAGTTTGGTTAAGATACATTTCTAGAATCTGGTTTTTGGAATAAACAATTTCAGTGGCAAAGGCCAGGATTATCTCTTTAATTTTTCTGGGGATGGTTTGCTCTTGGGTTAAAAGACTATTTTTAACCAGCTGTTGGGTAAGGGTTGAGCCGCCCTGAATTTGCTGATGTAAAACGATCGAAAAAGCGGCCCGGGCAATGCCACGAAAATCGATGGCGCCGTGTTGGTAAAAACTTTTGTCCTCAATTGCAATGGTGGCTTCCTGCATGTACTTGGGAATACTCGATAATGACACAAAAGTCTGATTTTTCTTGTCATAGATATTGTATAGTAGTTTGCCGTTACGGTCATAAATCAGCGTGGATTGCGGAGCTGAAGAACTACTTAGTTTTGTGGGAAGGGGTAAATCGCGCAGAATAAGATAGTAAAAAGAAAACACCAATAGCGCCAAGATTATGGCCACGACAATATTTCTTTTTGACCGACTTTTACGCTTAATATCCTTGACTAATTTGGTTGGAATGATCCTTTCTGGGAGCTTCATTTTATCCATTAATAATAGCACCATTGCGGGTAACTGACAATGTTTTTAAGGAGTTGCTATAATTGCTTTATGAGTCTTTCTTCTATCTTAACAACAATCACTTCTCTCTATATTCCGGTTTTGGGGCTTAACTGGATTGATATTTTTGTGCTCGTAATTTTATTCTTTTATGTTGTTGAAGGATTTGCTTTAGGTGTCTTAATTGCTTCCGTGGATTTTTTAAGTTTTGCGTTGTCCTTTTTGGCGGGAATCACTTTTTATGGGCGGATTGCAGTTTTATTAGTTAGATTTTTGCCCATCTCCCACGGATTTGCTAACGCCATTGGTTTTTTTGCCGTCGCGGTGCTCGTGGAGTTTATCACCAGTCTAATTTTGAAAATCCTGATTGCCAATGTTTCGTTATTTAAGCTTCTTATTCCAAGCGTTGGCCCGCTTAAAATAGTCAGTAAGCTGTTGGGGATTATTCCGGGACTTTGTTCCGGTCTACTTTTAGCGGCTTTTATTTTGAGTTTAATTATTGCTTTACCGTTCTCGCTTTTCCTGCGGCAGTCAATTCTAAACGCCAGAATCGGTAACGTTTTAGTTGCCAATACCCAGGGGTTTGCCAAAGACTGGAATAATATTTTCGGCGGGGCGGTTAATGACACGCTGTCTTTCTTAACGATTGAGCCGCAAAGCAACGAAAGCGTTAACCTCAATTTCAAAACCAAGGCAATCACTATTGATAAAAATGCCGAAAGTTTAATGTTCAAGCTAGTCAATAACGAACGCAGGTCTCGGGGAATTGCGGCGCTGTCTTTTTCAGACGCTCTAACGGCGGTTGGCACGGCGCACTGCGAGGATATGTTTGCCAGAGGTTACTTTTCGCACAATACGCCCGAAGGGCTGACGCCTTTTGACCGGATGGCGCAGGCAAACATCACTTTCAATTTTGCGGGCGAGAACTTAGCTTTAGCGCCAAGCGTTGATTTATCGATGAAGGGATTGATGCAAAGCCCCGGGCATAAAGAAAATATTTTGTCCAAAGATTTCCATAAAATCGGGATTGGAGTTGTCAACGGCGGAGTTTTCGGGGAAATGTTTTGTCAGGAATTTACGGATTAATCAGTAACTAGCCACTAGCGATTAGCAACTAGTTGTTCGAGAGTATGAATTTGAAAAGTGTTAAAAACGCGGATGTTAAAAACAAAACGGTAATGCTTAGGGCGGATTTGGATGTTCCGATTCAATCCTCACAGATTGCTGATGATACTCGACTGAGAGCTTGGTTCCCAACGCTTAATTATCTTCTGGAAGAAGGAGCAACTATTATAATAGTCGGGCATCTTGGTCGGCCGAGCCCAAGAATCACGAATCATGAATCAAGAATCAAGAATTATGATAAAGAATTTAGCTTAAGACCGGTTGCTTTGTGGATTAAAGATAAACTAAGGTCTCAGAACGAACCAAAAGAGACGAAGGTTGGAGAATTTGAGGGTTGGGAGATTACGGATAAAATTTTTCTTTTGGAGAATATCCGCTTCTATCCCGAGGAAGAGAAGAATGATCCGCAATTTGCCAAAAGATTAGCTCAAATTGCCCAAGTTTATGTTAACGACGCTTTTGCTTCTTCGCACCGAGCGCATGTCTCAATCGTCGGCATCACCAAATTTTTGCCTTCATTTGCGGGTTTAAGATTATTGGAAGAGGTAAAAGTGCTTTCGGGCGTTTTGGAAAATCCAAAGCGGCCTTTGGGAGTTGTCATCGGCGGGGCAAAAATAGAGACCAAACTGCCGCTAGTAGAGGAAATGCACGGCTTTGCCGATTATATTTTAGTCGGTGGGGAAATTGTCGAAAACGACAAAGTTCTTCTCAAAATTGCCCACGAAAAGGTACATAGTCAATCAGTGCTTTTAATGGCAGATACGATTGAAAATAAACAAGATATTACTTTAAGAAGTGTCGAAAATTTCTTGCAGGTGTTAAAAAATGTCCAGACGATTGTGTGGAACGGACCATTGGGGCAAATAGAAGTTGAAGAATATCAAAAAGGAACGCAGATTCTGGCGGAAGGCATTCTCAAAATCCCGGCGTTCACAATAGTTGGGGGAGGAGACACCATCGGATTTTTGAAAAAGAAAAACTTACTCAAAAGTTTTTCATTCGTATCCACCGGCGGCGGCGCCATGCTGGAATTCCTCGCCGGCGAAAAACTTCCAGGAATAGTCGTTTTAGAACAAAAATAGTCTCTAATGTCGTATATTTCTCGGAGCAAATTAATCTCAAAATTTGACTTTATTTTTTCCCTGTGCGAACATATTATCAATGGCTAAATCTAATAAGAAAAAACCATATTTGGCAAAGATAAATAAAAAATTATATTTATTGCTGATACCTTTTATCCTCCTCTTAATAGTAATCTTAGGTATATTTACAAGGAGAGTTGAGTTCTGGGCTGTTTATGGAGGAAATTACGCTGTATCCGTTCATCTGGAAAGTACTAAGCCATACAATGAGCTTACTTGCGGCTTGTTTTTACCATTTGATTGCTCTACTGGGCTCGTTCGCGAAAATTCTGATATCCTAAGAGGAAAATAATAGTTTCTAGCATCGTTTGCCCCTCAGGGCACAGATAATATTCCCTAAACTTCCCCTTGTCCACTTTCTGAAAACTTTGTTATTAAGGTCTCCTTAATAGGAGAGTATTAATAAAAAAGAAAATCTACCAATGAGGAATAGTTAATTCTTATCTTGACAGCGCATGCGTCACGCCCCAATGCTTGGCATTGGGGAAGGATAGCATGAGGAGAGCAATTTCTCTCTTCTGATACAATACTGCCATGGGAATTATTCACACCTCTCATGCCAGATATGACCTCTGGTATCATGT
>DATKGY010000012.1:0-13039 GCA_035510535.1 Patescibacteria group bacterium | reverse complement strand
TTAGCTTGAGTTTGGCGCGGTGGTGAAGCGGCTAACACAGCTGTTTGCAGAACAGTCATTCAGGGGTTCGAGTCCCCTTCGCGCCTCATTTTTGATATAATTACAATTCTTGGGCCGTTAGTTCACTGGTAGAACGCTTCTCTGATAAAGAAGAGGCAGATGGTTCGATTCCATCACGACCCACTATTTCAAGGAAGTTCTTGCGGAAGCGATGACCCCATTATCGATTTGTCCCACAATTAATTGATGAGCGGAGTTTTCCATCCACGCTTGAAATTTTTGCTTTCTCTTTAATCTACTTAATACTCTTTCCGATTGGACTAGATCTTCAGTTAGAACGAGAATTGTGTCGAGCTTGGAGTAATGTAGGGGCAAATCGGTTTCCCTAATAACACAATCCAAGTCTCTTTCGGATATTCTAATGCGTCCGCCTTGCGAATCCCTGGTTCTTGCTAGAGTTTCTACGAATATTTTTCCTGGCTGTTCTGCTAGTTTAGGAAGCCATAGCTCTACAGGCATAGTTTCAGTAGTTATTAGAAGAACTTTTGGATTTTGCGTTAGCCGAGAGTCTCTATCTAATAATCCGAAGCGATGTAGTTCAGGAAACCTTTTTGAATAATAATCATTTAAGTAATCTGCGAACACAGAATCCTTAAGTTGACCCGATGTTAAATGGGGGATGCCGGCTTTATACACGATTGCGGGATCATATTCTTGCATGTCGATGGTTGGTGGTACTAATGGCTCTTTTAGAAAAGCCATTACAGGGTAAATAGTTTGATCTAAGTGATCCCTTGCGACCAGTAATAAATCTTTGCCGGACAATCTTAATACCTGTTCTGACCTTTCGAATAAATCGAGTATCAAATCGGAATGGGCAAGGTGTTCGTGCACCCACTTTTCGATGTCGCTTTTTGGCTCGGCGCCCTTTAATTGTTCGCCTTTTACTTCTCTTGCTTTACATCCTTCGGGTGATTCGCCTTCAATTTCCTCTTTTCCGGTAAAATGTCCTTCAAAAACGACTGCGCAATAAGATGGATCCGCCAGCGCGGCGGCAAAGGATGGAAAATCCGGAGCTCCGCCCGCGCTTCTAATAACTGCTTCTCTTTCCGGTTCTGTTGACATGTTTCTTGAGTCACAGCATTGAGAAACAAGGATTAATCTTTTGGCGGCTTTGTTTGCGGCATGAGCAGCTCTTCCTTCGATAGCTCTTGGGGATTGGTTGTCTTCTAAAATAGACGTTGGGGTTAAGCCCTCTCTTGTTAAATGATAGTTTCCGCCATAATTTTCTGGTCCCGCTATTTCTCTTGTCATAAGGCCTATATTATATAAGATTACAGCTCGAATTTCAAGGTAGAAGTCATTAATCATTAATCCTTAATCCCGCCCGAAGGCGAGGCTCGTCAGTAAAGGCGGCTTTAATCCTTGAAAGCAAAGCTTTCATGTTGTATATTTATTGCATGGCAGATTTAGACGAAACATTTTTTACCAGCGTGGGCTGCATGGATGGGCGGGTTCAAGCTCCAATCGCCGCATACGGTCAAAAAAAATATGGAGTTTTGTATCCGGACACCATCACCGAAGCCGGTTTAGTTGGGCTTTTAGCCAATAATCCTTCGGTTGAGCTTTTAGATTCAATCAAACAGAAGGTGTTGATCTCGGTGGAAAAGCATCATTCAAAAGGAATTATTGTGCACGGGCACCAACATTGCGCCGGAAATCCAATTGAAGATGAACTACATAAAGAGCAAGCCATTACCGCAGCAGCAGTAATCAGGAATTTTGTCTCCGAAGATATCGAAGTCAAACCGGTTTTTGTGAATAAAACAGTAGGCGGTTGGGAAGTGGAGGAGTTATAAATTATGGTTTTATCGGATAGAGATTTAAAAATTGCTCTCAAAACCGGGAAAATAAAAATAACTCCGGCGCCGGATTTAACGGTTCAGTTAGGTTCATGCTCCATTGATTTACGTTTAGGAAACACCTTCCGCATTTTTGAATCGGGGGTGCACGGCGTTATTGATCCGCAAAAAAACGCCGGACATGAGTTTACCAAAGAAGTAATTGTCCAAGAGGGGACCGCTTTTATTATGCAACCCGGAGATTTTGTTTTGGGGACTACGGTGGAAAAACTGGAAGTGCCGGACGATCTCTTAGGCAATTTGGAAGGGCGTTCCAGCATCGGAAGATTGGGGATTATTATCCATTCTACTGCCGCATCAATAGACCCGGGGATGCGCGGACACATTACTTTGGAGCTGGCAAATATGGGAAAATTACCCGTAGCACTTTATCCTAATATGAGAATCTGCTCTATCTTTTTTGAACAACTTACGTCCCCATCGGAAGTACCGTATTATAAGAAAAAATCGGCTAAATATTTGGGGCAAGTCGGTCCGGGAGAGTCAAAAATCGACCAAGAAGTTTTAAAATAGACTTATGATAATTAGCCCAAAGCAATTATTAAAATTAGTTAAAAGTAAAAAGTTGGTGGAAGGATTGTCACAGAGAGAACTGACCAATCCCGAAGGCGCCGGTTTTGATTTGCGTTTGGGAGAAGTGTATAAAATTTCCGGCAAAGCATTCCTCGGTGAAACGCACCGCCAAACTGCCGACATCACTTTGGTTGCGGCGTTTGGTAAGCAAAAAAGCATCAAGATTAAGCCGGGCGATTTCTTTTTGGTTAAGACCATCGAAAAAATTAACCTGCCCATTAATTTATCGGCGGTAATAATGCCTAGAACTACCACATTCCGCTCGGGGCTTTTCTTGCGGACCGGGCCGGTTCAGCCGGGATACGAAGGAGAACTCACTTTTGGCCTGAAAAATGAAGGGCCGATTACGGTGGAAATTGAAATGGGAGCCCGATTTGCCCACGTTTTGTTCCACGAAATAAAAGGTGTAGGCTCAAAATATAGAGGGCAATGGCAAGGCGGTCGGGTTTCGGCCACAAAACGCGAAAAACAGGTGTAATTACTGATATCTTTTGACCTATTGTAAAATCTTCAGGCAGGTTCTATAAAGTACATGATGAATAAATTAAAGCACGAAGAATATCAATACCTAAACCTTCTTAAAGACATAATGAAGAGCGGAGTTGATAAACCAGTTTTCAATAATCCAAATGTTCACATCAGAAGTGTTTTTGGAAGACAACATCGCTACGATTTATCTAAAGGATTTCCTCTTCTTACGACTAAGAAAGTGTTCCTAAGGGGAATAATTGAAGAGCTGTTATGGTTTATTCAAGGAAGTTCAAATATAAAATATTTGGTAGACAGAAATGTTCATATCTGGGATGAATGGGCTTACAAGACATATAAAAAAGCGCATGAAAAAGGCAAAGTTAAATTTATGATTCAGGAAAAATTCATCCAGAAGATTAAGGATGATAATGAATTTGCTAAAAAATGGGGAGATATCGGGAATGTTTACGGCGTGCAGTGGAGAAAATGGAAAACTTCCGACGGACGTACGATTGATCAGTTGGCGTGGGCCATAAATGAACTAAAAACTACTCCTTATAGAAGGTCAATTGTAGTTTCGGCTTGGAATCCCGAGTTTATTTATGAGATGGCGGCGCCCGGAAAATCAATGGCGCTTCCGCCTTGTCATACTCTCTATCAATTCAACACCCAAGGGGATAAGCTCTCATTGCAGCTTTTCCAAAGAAGTGCAGATTTGTTTTTGGGCGTTCCGTTTAACATTGCTTCTTATGCTTTGTTTACGATGATGATAGCGCAAGTTACCGGGTTAAAACCGGGGGAGTTTGTACATACTTTCGGCGATGTACATATTTACTCCAACCACATGGATCAGGTGAAAGAGCAATTAAAAAGAAAGCCAAGAAAATTCCCGATGATAAAAATTAATCCAAAAATAAAAAATATCGACGATTTTAAAATAGAAGATTTTGAATTAGTCGATTACGATCCGCATCCTCCTATAAAAGGTGAAGTTACGGTTGTAGGAGGATTTTAGATGAATCCTACTTTAACAGCCCACGTCCTTCTCTTTAAAGACAATAAAGTTCTTCTGGTAAGGCATGGTGAAGCGGCAAGTCACATTACGGGAACTTACGGAATTCCAGGTGGTAGGCAAGAGCCGAACGAAACTTTAAAGCAAACGGCTGTTCGGGAATTTGGAGAAGAAACAGGTTTAAAAATTCAAGAAAATGATTTAATTGAATTTCCTAATAATGAATATACGGCAGATCTACAAAGAAAAGGTGGGGAAATCAAAAGATTTACGATGCATGTTTTTCTGGTGAAAGAATACCAAAGTGAGCTAAAATCTTCTGCGGAAACTTTCCCTGAATGGATAGATTTGGATAAGGTTTCTACTTTAAATCTTTTGCCAAATGTCGAAAATGCGATCCAAGCCGTGCTGAAAGTTGAGTAGCTTTCTTTCTCTCTCAGTAAGATATTCTGCGTATATTACATTAATTTAGTTTTAATTTAAGCGTCTCACTGTATCGATACGCTGAGACAAAGACAAACATCTAAAAATTTGTTATATTAGAATTATGGCAAAAGCAAAAAAGGAAATCGAAGAAAAGGAGTATTTTAGAGATATACATTTCTTGTATGAAATAATCGGGACTCTTAAGAATACAGAAGAAATTAAGCTTTTTATGAAGGATATTTTAATGCCTTCAGAGCTTAGAATGCTAAAAAGACGTTGGCATATTGCAAATCTTTTATATGATGGAATGAAGCTTCGTGATATTGCCAGAACTTCTAAAACCAGTACTCAAACCGTTTCGAAGATTAAGGCCATTCTGGAAGGGGAGCGCGGAGGATTAGCGCTAGCGATAGAGAGAGCTAGGGTTCAAATGAAAAAGGAAAGAGAGAAGTATCTTGAGTCAAAAGGGTTAGTAAAAGGTTCGACTTTTGTTAAAGGTTTATTTAAATAATTATGTTTCCATGTATCGATACATGGAAACATATGAAGATAAAAAAAATACATCAAATTGGTGTAAAATATAAAATTATGAGAATAAGTATTATTGCTTCGATGGATAAAAAGCGGGGAATCGGGAAAGACAACCGGATTCCCTGGCATATCACAAAGGATTTAGTGAGGCTAAAAAATTTAACCATCGGCCACGTCACCATCTTGGGAAGAAAGTCTTTTGAGTCAATGTTAGCTTATTATGAAAAAAGCGGTCGGTCAACTATGTCGCAAAGAACGCATATTGTTGTAACCAAAGACCCAAATTATGTGATTGAGGAAAAATATGGCTTGGTTGTCAATTCAATTGAAGAGGCCCTTCGACAAGCTCAGGGTAAACTTAGTTCGGAAGAAGTATTTATTATTGGCGGTCAGCAGATTTTCGATCAAACAATCGGGATTGTTGATAGGTTATATCTAACCATTGTTGACGGAGGTTTTAATTGCGATACTTTTTTCCCAGACTATTCGCAGTTTAAAAAAATAATTAGCGAAGAAGAATGCGAGTCAAAAGAAGGGCATAAATACAAATTCCTTACTCTGGAGAGATAAATTTTCAATTTTGCCTAACTTTATGGTAAAATAGGCCTATATGAGTGAAAAACAACCGACAAGACGTGAGCCAAATCCCGAAGCGCAAAAATGGCCTGATTATTCCGGATTGCACGGAAGACTTTTTTTGGCAAGTCAAGCTTCTGCTGATTTTGTTGAATTTATTGATCTTGCTTCAAACGTTGATGTTCCCGCCACGTTAAGCCGCCGCAAAAAAGATTATACCCGTATTACGCAAAAACTTTCCAGCAACGAAAGAGAAAAAGCTTGGGAAGGTGTAAAGTTTGATATAGCTTATGCGGAATGGAAAAAGGAGGTTGCTCAAGCTGTAAATGGCCTTACAAGTACGGATGAAGACAAAACAAGGCTGGAAGCACTTCGTCTGGTAATACAGGACACGCGAAGCACAGACCTTTCTTCCGCGAATTTTACTGAGGCAGACGCCGAAGCTTTATTTAAAGACTTTTGTAACGGTGATAGTGACACAACTGCGTTTGTAAAAACAGCTATCAGAAATGCGACTATCGATGGCCACATCGACACCCAAAAATTAGCAAGTCTGGAATGGGTTTCGAGCATGCTTTTTGGACAAAAAACAACAGAGGCAGTCTCCAGAATCCTTGAATTGGAAGTTGAGATCCGCAACCGGCCTCACTCTAAAACCATCAAAAACACCCTTTTCTCTGACCCGACACGGGTTAATAATCTTAATCCAGACGAAAAGGATATGCTCGAATATCTTTATTACGGACTAGATAAAAAACCGATCTCTCCAAGTACAGGATCTTCCAGTAGATCTACTCGAAAACCCTTCGCAGCGGAACCAGCTGCCCAAACAACGCAGCCTGCTGAAACTGAAGATGAAGAAATACGGCAAATTCGAGCATCTATAGCCGTTGTAAAAGGGGGAGGAGTACCACCCTTCGTTTCTATGGGAGGTCCGGAAGCAGCTCTTCGCTATCTAGAAAAACAACTAGCGGAGGCTATAAAACGAAAATCTGCAGTACCCGCTAAACCAACCACTGAAGGAACTGCAAATCCCGAAGCAGAAGAAACGCTAGAGCAATTAAAGGAAAGGGCAAGGATAGTTGCGGAGAAATTAGGTTTCATGCGGGCTATAGATAAAGAGTGGTTTTTAAAACATGCAGATGGTGTAACGCTTCTAGATAATTTGTATCTAAGTTTAGATCATAACCCATCAGATAATGATCTAAAAAAATCTATAGACCTTCTTCACGTAGCTTTAGAAAGACTCGGGGTAAAAAAAGAAGATGCTATTGCTATAGGAACAGATTACGACCCAACTAAAGGTTATCTTGTTTTCCATCAAGCAGTTGACGATGAAGAAAAAGTTGGTAAAGTTCTTGGAGAAAAGCAAGCTGAATATAGATTCAATGGCGTCGCTATATGGCGAGAGCGAATGATTATTGTTGGAATAAAAGCTGGAAGCCAACCCGCAGAAGAACCTTCTAGGAACCCGCTTACAGAGAAAATAAAAGAAAGAAATGAACGAGCAAGAGAAGCAGTAAAAGCTCTTAGGGAAAAATTATCTAGTGAAAATAGCAATGAGGCAAACCCCAATGTTGATTTAAGCGATTTTCTTGCTACCCGCTTAGGATCTATTGTCGGAGATTTTAGAAGTAGTAAAAAATTTATTGTTAATGAACGTGAACAAATTGTCCCTTATGGACCACAATATCGATTTATGGCTACAGATGAGTCGCCAGTAATTGAGGCTCGTAGAATAATTTTAAAAACGACAATAAAAGGTACAAATATAAAGCTTAATTTAGTTCTCTCCAATGATAATGGCATGATTATGGCAACAGTGCTGAAATATCCTCTTAATTTAAACAAAATAAATATAACAGAGCCAGGAAAATTAGATCAGACCTTGCGTGAAAAAATTGCAGCCAGCCTCGAAGACTTTGATTCTAGACTTAAGGATGAGCTAAATGGAGTTGTCGTAACAAGTAATCCTGGATGGAATTCTACGGGTATTGAAATAACAGAAAATAAACTTAGAGCTAGATTTATTAGAGCAAATAGTTAATTTAACTTAAGACATTTTGCCTATTGCATCGTGAAAATTTTCCTTTTAAAATGGGGACATGTTAAAGACTAAGGATCCGGCCGTTTTTAAGCTCATTAAAGCCGAAGAAAAAAGACAGAGAGAAGTCTTGGAAATGATTCCGTCGGAAAATTACGCCTCCAAAGAAGTTTTGGAAGCACTCGGAACAGTCCTCAATAATAAATATTCAGAGGGTTATCCTCATAAACGTTACTATCAGGGTAACGCAGTGGTGGATGAAGTCGAAATTCTGGCAGAGGAGCGGGCGAAAAAACTGTTCAACGTTCCATTTGTTAACGTTCAGGCGTTATCCGGTTCGGCCATGAATCTGGCGGTTTATTTCGCGCTTTTGGAACCGTTAAAAAGTAAAATCATGGGGTTGGCGTTAGCTTTTGGCGGACATTTAACGCACGGACAACCGCAGTCAATCAGTGGCAAATTCTTCAAATCAACGCTCTATACCCTGGGTAAAGACGGCCGCTTGGATTTTGCCGCGATCGAAAAACAGGCTCTAAAAGAAAAGCCGGATATTATTGTCTGCGGTTTTACAGCTTATCCCCGCATTATTGATTTCAAAAAATTCGGAGAGATTGCCGATAAAGCCGGGGCCTACCTTTTGGCTGACATTTCCCACATCGCGGGATTGGTGGTGGCCGGCGCGCATCCGTCGCCTGTGCCTTACGCCCACATTGTGACAACTACTACTCATAAAACGCTTAGAGGTCCCAGAGGCGCTTTGATTATGGTTACAAACAAAGGTTTAAAAAAAGATCCGGAGCTTAATAAAAAAATCGATACGGCCATAATTCCGGGAATTCAGGGCGGACCGCACGACAACCAAACGGCGGCCATCGCGGTAGCCCTTCGCGAAGCTCAGGGTAAACTATTCAAAGCTTACGGTAAACAAATAGTCAAAAACTCACAAAAATTAGCGCAAGAGCTCATCAGATATGGATTTGATTTGGTCAGCGGCGGCAGCGAAAATCATTTACTGCTCATTGATCTTCGTAATAAAAAGGTTAACGGCGCAATTGCGGCGTTGGCGATGGAAGTGGCGGGAATTGTGGTTAATAAAAACGGTGTGCCAAACGACACCAATCCGCCATTCTATCCGTCAGGAATACGCTTGGGAACGCCGGCTATCACCACGCGGGGCATGAAAGAAAAAGAAATGGTTAAAGTGGCCAAATGGATTAACGACGCCATCGCCGAAGTTCAGAATATCAATTTACCAAAAGACAAAACAGAGCGCTCAATTTTTTGGAAAAAGTTCAAAGCCGAAATCTACAAAAACAAAAATTTACTCCAAATTGCCAAAGAAGTTAAAGCCCTTTGTAAAAACTACCCAATTTATTAAATATGCCAAGACATAATGAGCATACCGCGGGACATTGTAGTTTTCCTAGTGTTGCAAGAGTTGAAATCGCTGGCGAGTTATCTAGAGTAGCATTAGAAGCTTATGAAAATGGTGATCCAGACGGTTTGCCTGATCAAGAGCCAGTTATTTCTGCGCCAAGAGTTTTGGGGTCTTCAAGACGTTCATCAAAAGGAAGAAAAGAAGAGATTGGGAGATATCTAGGAGATTTTTCAAGACAGCCACAAGAGTAGGAATGTATGCTCGCAATAAAGAAGCCTTAGGATAACCTATGCTATAATCCTCCATTATGAGATTGGAAAGAAGACTACTCACGCAAATATTCAGGCCAAAAGAGTCTATTCTACCAAGTAACGTGGCAATATCAGCTTCCCTTGGAGCCGAAATCGAACAATGCCTTTCATATTTTGAAAGAACCGAGAGCGAAACAAGAGATAGGGTAATAAAAGCTGCGATTCAAGAAGCAGCGAGTAATGGTGAACCTCCGCCGGTAATACCGGAAATTCTCAAGGGACAAGTAAGACTAAAAGGTATCCACGGAAGAAAATATACGGTAGGAAGGTTAGAAAAAGGATATTTTTGGGAGGCAGGAGACAACGTCCGCCATGCAATCGGCAATAAAGCGATTCCCAGCGATATAATTGACGAAATACAAACTATTACTTTGCCATACGCGGAATTTACGGGGCGACTTCCTGCCAGATTCAAGATGGAGCGAAAATGATATAATTAAATTCAGATGATAATTACCAAATCAGAACCATTTACAAAAGACGAAATAGTAAAACTAAGAGAATTATTTGACGTATATATTAAAACTGTCATTGATGTTAAAAACAAAATTTGTTCGGCCGGTGCCGATAGGCATTTCGAGTCTGAGGAGGTTCTACTTAATCAAGGTTCAACTCAATCCGACTTATGGGGTGGTGGAATAGATTTAGAGACAAAAATTGTCGACTGCAACTCATTTATCAATGTTAGGCCGGCGGATAATAACGTCAGTAATGAGATCCAGGAACCGGCGCTAAGGAAAGAATTTGAAGATTTGACAAAATATTTTTTTAAGGCAATTTATGAAGAATAAGCAAATTTTAGGCGCGCTGTCTTTGGATTTGAAACGAGTGGCTCTTGGCTATTCTAGAGGCTCAATTCTTATGGCGGAAAGGTTTTTCGAAGAGGCGTTGAAAAGAAAGAATGAGCTCGATCAAACAAGGATGAAACCTTATCTTTTGAGATTTCTTAATCAGATGGAAAATTTAAAAAAAGAGCAAATTGAAAAGGCTGCCGAAGACGCATTATTCTATAGCACAATTTTCCAAAACGCCTCACAGGCGTAATTTTAGGGGGCGACTTCCTGCCAGACTCTTCTGGGGAACATCAAAAAAGCCGGGGCGTTAAGAATAAAATCAGGCCGCTCGGTAATAGTAAAGGCTGGCCATTGCTTGTCATAAAGGCACATATCTCGGGTAGTGTAGTTAAGGCTTCCGCCATTTTCGGTAGCATTAACTACTATTGCTCCGGCGACATTTAGCTGAAAATCGGGATTCGTTGGTGTTGCGCAATTTCCCCCTGCTCCGTTGGCGTCATTACTAAGAGCATTAAAGCTGTTATCGGTAGAATAATATCCTTCCAGGTCACAGCCGCTATCATCGGATAGGTTGCAAATGGTTGGAGTTGCTTCTCCAACAGTATTAGCAACATTAATATTGCCGGAAACAGAAAAGAGGACAAAAGAGCCTTTTGGAACGATAATTTTAGTATTAATGTTTAGGTCTCCGTTGACTAAAATTACGTATTGTCCGCTGGGAAAAGTATAAGTTCCGCCAGCACTATTTAGATTTACGTTTCCGTTGACAGTATCAGTATAAACGCCGGATGGGAAGTAGTTTGCGATTATTGCTGGATCAGTTGGTAAGTTACAACTGGAAGCTGGAGCGGTGCAGCCAGGAATAGTTGATAAGTCCGTGTGTGGAACATTTGATTGACTAACGACGTAGCTTAAATTAGCGTAAGCAGTTCTAGCTTGGTTGGAAAGTGGCATATTGTAGGCGTAAGAATAGTTGCCAATTCCTCCCACAAGCCAATTTTGCGCTGCCGCTTCTTGTCCTCCTGCTCCTCCAAAAGTTGCATTGTCAGAGCCGGTATTAATTAAGCCATGCGTTGTGCCATCAGTGCCATTAACTAACGCATACGCTCCATTTGGACTAATAACATTGGTGGGGTTCGGAATAACATCATCAAAGCCACCTTTAGTTGGATCAGAAATATACTCTCCGGTAATGTCTCCACCAATAGCTTGCATCCAAACAGAAGAGTCGGAAATGCCGAAGTTAAGACCCTGAACGTTACCATTTGCGTCACAGCTTCCGACAGGTGTTGCGCAGGCGTTTCCGGTAGAGGCGTTGCCAACGGTAAAAATAATGCTGGTTGGCGTAGTTGGTCTATACGGTGAAACTATAGCAAGTGTTGCTTTGTATTGACCGGGGGCAAGCGGTTTAGTACTGCTGGTGGTAAAATTACCACTGCTATCGGTAGTTAGCTTTTCATATGCATTACAATTACCGTTTTGAAATTGACAAATAGTAATAGAGCCGTTTGCATAGACTTGGTCGCCGGCGGTTACGGTTCCGCTTTTGTCGTTATCAATAAAAGCTTCCCCTTTGGCAATAAAAGTTGGAATAAGCGTTAAACTGCCGCCGTAAGGTTTGCAAGCGGCACCCACGCCGCCAGGGTTGCAAACGCTAACCGATGGCGCAAGGTTAACTTTGGTATAGGTTGAACCGGCCGCCGGAGGTTTATAAACTACGCTAGCGGTATTTAAAGGCAGTGTAATTGTCCCTTGGGTTGCCGGAGTTTGGGTTTGAGTCCAAGCATAAGTAACTGTTCCGGGAGCGCCTCCGCCGGGCTTGCAATTTGGAATATTTAAGGTAGAAGTTGCCGGTGTAGGATTTCCGCCAACGTAAATTTGCGCCGGATTTGCTGTCATTGCGTCGCAAACGGGAGCGGGTGGTTCAATGCCAAAATTCTGCGTCACGTTAGCATCGGAAAAGTAAACAGTTACGGGGTAGGGGCTTGGATAGGTAATAGTATAGTTTGTCGGTTTAGTAATAGACATGGTATAGGTTCCCGGAGCAACGTTTGGAATAGAATAATTGCCAGTTGAAGTGCTGGTGTTGACTGTGGCAACCGTCGTGGTTCCGGCTGCATTTTTCAAAAAGACCGGCACTGCCGTAGTTTTATATATCGTATCAGATCCGCCCATGGAGCCATTGCCCTGATAATCAATATAAACCTGCCCGGCGATTGTCCTATAAGGTTTATTTTCGGTACACGATGCAGTAGTTCCACCATTCGGACTGACACATTTCCATGTGTAAGAAGTGGCCCCGTTTACTTGACTAGTGCCTGTATTACTTCCGGCGGATACAACACAAGCATAGTGAGTTTGGGGTGAGGAGCAAGCGCCGTTGCAGACAGCGGAAGTTATGGTAAAAGTATTACTACCCGCTACCGGAGTCGTATTTCCAGAGGCATTGGTGGCAGTTTCCGTAACGTTATAGTTGTGTCCAACAATAAAGTTATAATTTTTACTAAGCACATTACCGACATTGCCGCAAAAGTCTGGCGATGTAACGCAACCTGCAACGTGTCCATTCGGGTGTGCGGTTTTATCCCAAATTCTTAATGTATAGCTTGTTGCTCCTGTTACAGCAGTCCATTTTAGTGTTTCGTTGGTAGTAGCACCTGTCGCCAGACACTCGGGAGTAGTTGGCGCAGTAATAGTTGGGGAGCCGCAGATAAGTTTTCCGCCGCTACCATCCCCCTTGCCGGTACAGGTGGTGGTATTAGTATCAATTTTAGTTGAACCTCTAACGCAAGCATTTTGTGCGCAGTCGACTGCTATGCTCCATTCGTTGCAACTTGCATCGCAAAAATAGCTATATCCAGCACAAGGGTTACCGCAACCGGGCGTTGGGGGTGGAGTTGGGGTTGGGCCGCCGCAACTAGTATCACCGGCCGTATCGCGTATGCCATTGTTGGTGCAGGCTCCACTTGCCCCAGTGCCGGTATAAGAAGTATCATAAGCT
>DATKGY010000011.1:0-16381 GCA_035510535.1 Patescibacteria group bacterium | reverse complement strand
TAAAGATCCGTGGTATGGATTCCACCGGTTTAAACAAGGCTACGGAGGGAAATTAACTGAATTTGTGGGAAGCTATGATTTTGTTATTGATAAAAAAATGTACTTAGCTTATAAGCTATTGAACAAAATTCGCTGGGCTGTTTTGCGGCTTAGATAATATATAGTCTGATTCTATTTTTTTTATCGTACTCCTTTAGTGGTAAATTAATTTCATAAACAAAGCTCACAATCCTTGTTCCTTTTTTTAATTCTTGCTTGAACTTTGGCAAAAGCTTTTCTAAGGCTTTTGGCACTAAATAAACAAATACCACATCCGCATTTTTAATATTTTCTTGAAAGAAATTTTTTCTGACCACTTTTATTCTCTTAGACAGCCCATTTCTTTTGATGAGGATTTTTGAAATCCAATATCTTACCGGATCAATTTCTATTCCAACTCCAAATGCTTCGAATTCTTTGGCTGCCGTAATTAAAGCTGTCCCATCACCGGACCCCAAGTCATAAATTAAATCTTCCTTTTTTATTTTTGCCAATTTGCAGATCGCCTGAGCGGTTTTGTGTGATGTCCGCCACCATGGGGCCCAAGGGCTGTCCGGCGGCCAAACCATTGACAATAGTAACAGTAGAAATAAAACTATCAATAAAATAATAAGATCTAGTAACACTATACTTTATAAATTACTTTTCCTAGAATTTTTTGTCTTGAAATTAATCCGAACTTCCGGCTATCTAAACTGTCTTGCTGATTATCGCCTGCTAAGAAATATTTTTCTTGATTAATCTTTGTAATTCTTTTTATTGAAATTCCCCCCGCGCTCCTAAATGCCACTATATCATTTATTCTGGGCTTTTTGAACCAATAAAATATATTGGAAGCTAAAACTGTTTCTCCGTTTCTAATCGCCGGCTCCATGCTGTGACCAATAACTTTCAATTTTGCAAAAAGAAGCATTATTTATGCAGAACGACCTCACCGCCGGTTGGGTAAACTGATTTAACTCGTATTGGCTCTACATTTTTAGTCTTGAAGAATATTTCGGCAATCGCTTGAACTCCCGAAAGAACTTCCTGAGCCGCTTCTATATTTATTTCTTGTCTTGCTTTAGCTGAAGCTTTTAGGGTTTTTATGAATAAATCATTAAGAGTAGCGTAGGTTTTGAAATGTTCATCTTTAAAATAATCATTCTTTAAAGTTTCTAATTCCTCTTCTAAAAGGTCCGAGTGTTCTTCTTTGACGTGGGTCATTCTTGCAATTGCGTGATCTGAAGTTAAATCATCATCCTGTTTTATTTCGCTCAATAATTGAGTCATGCGGATAATCGTGTGCGCGGCCCTTTGCGCCACATAAGGATCATAAATTCCACAGGGAATATCACAATGCGCGTAAGCAATTCTTTGAGGCAATAATTTTAATAAGATTTTTGCAAACATATTATTTTAGTCTCTCTGCCCAAGCAACTAAAGCTATTAATAATTCTTTTATTTTTTCTCTTGTATGTTCGTCCATTAAATTCCCTTGCTTATCAAATTTTTCCGCAACGTTTCCAACGATTACCTCCGGCCTATTTAACGGGTGCATGTTGGTAAAAAGCATCATTTGTCTTAAGTGGTATTGTGCTTTTACTCCTCCTAACATGCCCGTTGATTCACTGATGATTGCCACCGGCTTATCTTCCCAAGAATTATCTCCATAAGGCCTTGAACCCCAATCAATGGCATTTTTTAAACTCCCCGGAACTGAGAAATTATATTCGGCTGTTGAAAATAGAATTGCATCGGCTGCCTTGATTTTATTTTTAAAATCCTGAACTATAGAGGGCATTTCATTATCAGCATTATATAGAGGAAATTCTCCGATTTCTGTAATCTCAATTACAACGCCCTCCGGAGCTAACTTTTGCGCTTCCAGAAGTAAGGCCTTGCTGTATGAGCCTTTTCTTAGAGTGCCGCCAATGCCAAGTATCTGCACATTTTTATTATACACCAAGTAAGCTGACATGTTACTTAAAATATCTTTCGATTGAAAATTTCTAGCAATGTGCTAAGCTTAGGTTATGACAAATAAGGAAGAGGTTACTAGAGCAAAATCTCACGAACCGAAACTAATTTTGAATCGGGATGTACATAAAAAAGTTCATGGAGACAATCCTTTTGGTCGTTTTAATACCCGCATTGCAGTAATCATTACAAAATCTGTTGGTTCGATGTGGTGCGCATACATATTTGCCTTAATTTCCTTAGTAGCACTTCCTGCTGCTATTATGTCTCATGATCCGATCATTATTGTGGCGTGGATTTCTCAGGCATTTCTACAGTTAGTATTGCTGCCGATAATTATCGTTGGTCAAAATGTGCAGGCACAAGCAAGTGATGCAAGAGCCTTAAGCGATCATGAAACACTTATTGCCATCCATACCATAGTTTCCGAGATACACAAAATTAACGAGCAACAAAACGAAATTTTAAGAAAACTCGAAAAACTGGAGGAGAGAAAATAAGCTATTTGGGCCTCGGGGCTTTTATGTCATTAAGCCAAGCTCTGCAAAGAGTATAATCTCTTCTCCCATCCGAAAACCTTCTTATCTTTTGTTTTTCTCCCCTGGGAACTATTTCTAGAACAACCACCTCTGCCCAACCCGCCCTCAAGGGATCCTTGGATAACTCTGAACCTTTATGTACAAAAATTTTAACATCCTTCACCCTAGCCAAAGGTACTGCATCTCTAGTTTCAGGGGGGGAACTCCAAATGGGTACAGGGTTTCTATCTTTACGAATTGTGTAATATACTCCTTCCATTTCAATTGTGCCGTTTATTCCCTCCTCCGGACCAAGTATAAGTTTTTGTTTATGCATTTCAATTGGTTCTTCCTGTGCAGCAGGCATTTGCGCTGGTTCTTCCTGCACAGCTGGAATATCTCTAGGCAATCTCAATCGTCTTTGACCTTCAACTGAAGGTTTCCGTCTGCCTACTGGTGGCAATGCTTGACCAAAAACTGGCGGTCGTTTCTTACTTATGTTTACTGGCGGTGGAATTTCATCGCTCATACCCGAATTATAGCATAGCGGGTTGAAGAAGACTCTTGTTTACGGCATAATGAATATATGTTGGATATTTTGTGCGTTGGCGATTGCAAAATTGATATTTTCTTAAAAATCCCCGCTGATAATCCCCACTTTGGTTTGGATAAAGAAAAGAATAAACTTTTTTTAAGTTACGGCGAAAAAATTTATATCGACAGATATGTTTTGGGCATCGGCGGCAACGCGACCAATACGGCTGTTGGAATATCAAGACTTGGCTTAAATGTCGGGCTTTGCGCCGAAATCGGCAAGGACGAATTTTCGCAAAAGATTTTGGGTCAATTGAAAAAAGAAAATGTGAACACGGATTTTCTTTCACAAACCGATAAAGAAACTTCTATCTCAATTGGTTTGAATTATGAAGGTGACCGCACGCTTTTTACCGAACACGTCCAAAGAGAGCATAATTTCAACTTTGCCAATTTGCAAACCAAATTTATTTACTTAACCAGTCTTGGCAACATTTGGGAAACGACTTATCAAAAAGTTTTAGAGTTTAGAAAAACTAATGATACTAAACTGGCTTTTAATCCGGGCACCATTCAACTTGAGAAAAAAGGTAAAGTATTTATGGATGTTTTAGAAAAAACGGATTATTTATTTGTTAATAAACAAGAAGCGGAAGAAATTCTTTATGGTAAAGAGCTAGGGCTTGGCGATGGAAATGAAAGTCAAATTGAAAAACTTTTATTTGGCCTGAAGAGTTTGGGAGTAAAAAATGTTGTCATCACCGACGGCGATAATGGTTCCTTTGTTGAAGATGCAAATAACAAATTTTATCGTATGGAAATAGTAAAGGTTGACGTAGTCGGAAAAACCGGCGCCGGCGATGCCTACACGGCGGGCTTTTTGGCGGCGGTGCTAAATGGACAGTTGATTGAAGAAGCAATGCGTTGGGGAGCGCTGGACGGCGCCAGTGTTATCCAAAAAATTGGGGCTGAAGAAGGTTTATTAACGAAATTGGAATTAGAAGAGAAATTAGAAACTAAAGAAGCTAATTAACTATTTTACGCTAAGTAATTCTACTTCAAAAACTAAAGTTGAGTTAGGCGGAATACTTCCCGCTGCTTGATCACCATACCCAAGACTTGCCGGAATAATTAATTTTCTTTTGCCGCCGACCTTCATACCAACAATCCCCTCATCCCAACCCTTGATGACCTGACCGACACCAATCTGCGTTGTAAAAGGCTGGTTACGATCGTAAGAGCTATCAAACTTAGTGCCATTTTCCAATGTCCCAAGATAATTAACTGTTACCGTGTCCCCGCTTTTTACTTCCTGTCCGGTGCCAACGGTTAAATCCTGCGTTTGTAATCCATCTGCGGCAGTTGTAATGCTATCCATATTTGCTCCAGCTGTTGCCGGCTGTTGATTTATTATAGCAGTTGTTGGCGTTAATGCTTGAGGAATTTGGGTAGGATAAATTGTCGGCGTTAAGTTAATTTGTGAATTTTCTACTTTTTGATTAGAAAGAAAAAATATTCCCCCCAAACCAAGTACTATAACAACTATTACGATTAAAAGTGGTGCTAAATTCTTAGACATGAAAGATATGATACTAAAAAATTAACAAGAAGTTAATAGTCAATTATTGATTTAGTAATAAATTGTGTAAGTGCGATGGTAAGGCTTTGTCCCCGTTTGATTTTGACTAATTAACCATATTGCGTTATCAATATCTGCCGCCGTATACTTCCCTAAGCGCTGCCTGATTAATTCAACACACCAAATAGTACTGGCGCGTATTTCTATTTCTTCCTGACTTCCCGATTTTATCAATTTGTAATTATCTACTAACTCTGCCAATTCATTATTGTAGGAAATAACACCATTCTCGCGAAGAATTTGAGGGACTTTGTAATCAGCAAAAGCTGTCAATAAATCCACATTTTTGATATTAAGATCTTTATATTTTGGGCTTAAATAGGAAAAGTCTTGTGCACAAATTTGCGCCCGTTTAAGAAAATAGATTGTCCTTCCATTCCAATTGGCAATATCCCTAAATGAGAGGAAATCCTGGCAAAGTAATTTGGCAATCATGATAGCATCGAACCGAGCCGCTTCCAGCACATTTATAAATTTTCTGTTATATTTTTCTTTGAGGACTTTTCCTGCTTCATGTAAATTTTCCAGCCGCTTCTCAAGTAAAGGAA
Organism: Patescibacteria group bacterium; assembly: GCA_035510535.1. Taxonomy (GTDB): domain Bacteria; phylum Patescibacteriota; class Microgenomatia; order Levybacterales; family UBA12049; genus DATKGX01. The sequence continues at coordinate 11,144 of DATKGY010000011.1, read as the reverse complement.
TCTCAATGTTATCCTTACCTCTAAATATAATTCTCGCATGTTTTAAGTCTAGATCCATTAAATAATCTGGGTCTAAGATCGGTATTTTTTCTACCAATGCACGTTGAAAACATTTTGTAAGTGTGTACCATCCACCTGTTGTTAATTTACCTTTAGATAATTCTAACCGCCATTTTGGCTTCCCTTTTTCCGCCCAAAAACAGAAATTTACAACATCTTCCAGGAAGATTAGTTGCACGGCACTTTCCAAAGATTCCGCTTCCCCAAAATGGGCTTCGGCAACGTCTAATCCTGATGCTAATTTTTTAGAAATTATATTAGAAATTTTGAAAATCTTATCTTCATGAATTTCAATAAATCTTAGGTTCTCAACAATCTGTTTCGTTGAGGACAAAACGCGTAAAGGATCTTCTCTTTGAATCTTAAAATTCATGTGAAAGAATTATACCAAATTCCAAACATGGCCGAAGATTTTTTCTTCAGCCATGATAATCTTATGACAATTCAGATTTTATTGAGCGGGTTGTCCGGTTGGTCTGGCAAACCCTCCTTGTGCCGGAGGATTTATTTGGATATCCGTAGCGGTTACCGAACCATCGGAATTAGCTGTTCCGACAACATTAACCGTATCCCCGCTTTTAATATCGCTTAAAGCCGCTTTTGCTGATTGCGCAAAAGTTGTGCTACTAGATAGAACAACTATTCTAGTGCTGCCATCGGACATTTTAACCGTTAAGCTGTTATTGCCCATGTTTAAAACTTGTCCTCTGACCGGTCGAAAATTAGCTACATTTTGACCATTCTGACCAAATCTTGCGGTAAAATTGCCGCGCCCCATCGTTCCAAGCGTTGAACCTTGATTTTTTTGGAACATCATTCCGCCAAAAAATCCTGCTCCTGCCGCAATAATTATTAAAACTACCGCAACTACAATCATTATATTTTTATTCATATTTTTCACCTCCTTTACTCATACCGTAAAGCTTCAATTGGACTTAAATCTGCCGCTTTTTTGGCCGGATACCAACCAAACAATATGCCGATTGCCCCCGATACTCCGATGGCTAGAAAGATGGCAAAGATTGAAATTGTAAAAGGCAAACCAATAAGTAGAGAAATTATGTACGATAATAAAATTCCTAAGACCATTCCTGTTAATCCTCCGCCAATAGTTAGAATGATTGACTCGATTAAAAATTGCGCAATAACCAGATTATCTTTTGCCCCCAAGGCTTTGCGAAGCCCAATTTCCCTGGTTCTTTCAATCACTGTAACTAACATGATATTCATAATGCCGATTCCGCCAACCAACAGCGAGATGGCGGCAATACCCGCCAGAAGCGCCGTAAAAGTACCGGTGACAGAAGACGCGGCGTTTAGAATATCCGATTGAGAGGACATCGAAAAATCCGCTTGAGTAGCGTCGCTTATTTTGTGTCTTTGCAGCAACAGATAGCCGGCATCGTTTTCTGCTTGAGTGATTGAATCGGCAGATGCCGCCGACATGGCAATGCTGGTAACATAATCAATGCCAAAAACGGTCTTTTGGGCTGTGGTTATCGGAGTAAAAACAATATCATCCTGGTTGGCAAAACCGGTTCCACCTTTAGAAGCGGTAATACCAATAATTGTAAAAGGAATTTTATTAATACGGATTGTCTGGCCAGTCGGATCGCCTCCACCAAAAAGATCACTGACAACTTGGGGACCGATTACCGCCACATTTCTTGTCCCTTGAACGTCCTGGTCGGTGATAAATGTCCCTGAGCTCATAGTGACGCTATGAACCGCCGGATAATTAGCCGTTGCTCCGATAATTGAGGTATTGGTATTATTTCTGCCGGCTGTCACCTGACTACGCCTTGAAACTTCCGGCGAAACTTTGCTGATTGAGGCAAAATTTGCTGATTGAATTGCGGTTGCATCGTCTAACGTTAATGTTTGACTGCTGCCAAATCCACCCTGAACAGCGCCGGTCCTTTGGCTCCCTGGAGAAATAGTCAATAGATTTGCGCCCAACCCCTGAATTGAATTTTGCACCGATTGTTGGGTTGCCTGACCTAAGGAAACTAAAGCGATAACCGCTCCGATACCAATCACAATGCCCAATCCCGCCAAGGCGGTTCTGACTTTATTTAAGGTGAGTGCTTCAAAAGATGATGCTAGTAATTCAAAAAAATCCATAAACTAAACCTTTCCGTTTTTTGTTTCTTTTTCAATTTTCCCGTCTTTAATATGGACTGTTCTTTGCGCGAAAGCCGCGATTGAGGGCTCGTGAGTAATGATGACAATCGTATGTCCTTGCTTTTGTAAACCTTGAAATATTTTCATAATTTCCTCCGCCTGAACCGTTGAGATATTGCCGGTCGGCTCGTCGGCTAAAATAATGGCTGGATTCATTGATAAGGCTCTGGCAATCGCCACCCTTTGCATTTGTCCGCCGGAAAGTTGACTGCTGGTATGAGTCATTCTGTCTCCCAAGCCAACCTCCTTTAACAACTCCTCTGCTTTTTTTAATCTTTCATTTTTGGGGACACCGGCATAGATCATAGGAAGTGCTACATTTTTAATTGCGGTGGTACGTGGTAAAAGATTAAACGCCTGAAAAACAAAACCGATTTTTTTATTTCTGATTTCGGCCAGTTGATCTTTGGATAATTTACTCACATCTTGCCCGTCAAGAATGTAAGTTCCGCTTGTTGGAGTATCTAAAGCACCAAGTACGTGCATCAGGGTTGATTTTCCGCTGCCCGAAGGGCCAACGATGGCCACAAATTCACCTTTTTTAATCGTAAAAGAAATGTCGTCCAGAGCAACTGTTTCGACGTCTCCGGTGTAGTAAATTTTCTTAACGTGTGAGACGGAGATCTGTTCCATAATTATCTTCCTGTGGCGCTTGTTGCTGCTCTGGTGGTGCCACCCCCGCCGCCGCCAAAACCACCCAGTCTTAGTCCACCACTAAATGGCGACGTGGTATTTGAAGTTGTTGTCGTCGTGGAAATTGCGCTCGTGACCACCGTATCTCCTTCGGAAAGTCCGGATGTAATTACGGTTTGCGAGTCTGACATGTCACCGGCTTGCACCGTTACAGTTGAAACCTGACCGTTTTTCAAAACTCTAACAGTTGACGCTGTTCCGACTGTTTGGACGGCTGCTGAAGGAACTAGCAAAACATTATCGTCTACTTTGGTAATAATGTTGGCGGTGGCGCTCATGTTTGGGAAAATACTTGCATCGGTAGTATCATCCAACTGAATTACTGCCGGATAAGTTGTGACGCCCGAAGTGACTGCTCCGGTGGTATTTATTCCCATTACTTTACCGGTAAAAGTTTTTGAAGGGAGCGCGTCAAAAGTGATTGTGGCCGCCTGTCCAATTTTAATTTGCGGTGCGTCAACTTCGGCAACGCTGACTGAAACTGTAGTTGCATTACCGGTAATAATTGACGCGATTGCTTGATTGGAAGTGTTGGTCGATGAGCCGGCAGTCGTGTTACTGGAACCAATTTGCATGCCTTTGGTGATTATCAAATCGCCAACCGTCCCGGCGGTTGGAGCAATAATGGTTCCCGAAGTTAATTGATAAGCTAGTGAAGCATTATTTAAATTTGCCTGGGATTGCGATATAACATTGGATTGGTTTTTATAGGTTGCTTCTGCCGCCAGCCATGCCGCATTTTCTTCAATATAAACTGGGTCTAATTTGTCCGTGTCGGTAGGATTTGGGATTCCTTTATCGTTAATAAACTTTTGGTTGGCGACAAATTCCTGATTTTGCAGCGTATAGAGTTGGGTGCTCGCGCCTTGCAAACTATTTTGCGCGGACAAAAGCGACGAATAAGCTTGGGCTTGGCGCTGTTGTCCGGCGGTATCCAAAGTGACATCAACAATTTTGTCTCCCGCGCTGACAGTTTGTCCGCTTTTAACATAAACGTTGCTGACAATTCCTGAGGCCTGCGTCACAATGCTCACTTTATTGGCCACCGAAACTTGTCCTGCTTCAGTTAAAGAAACTACCAAAGTACCTCTAGTGACTTGCGCCGTTTGATATTGAGTTGCGCTTTTGGAAGCAGTTAAACTTCTAAAGACAAAGAAGGCAATGATAGCGATGACTATAACTAAAATAATCTTTTTGATTATCCCTAAGTTTTTTATTCTGATAAAAATATTCTTAATAAAATTCATTTGTCTTATAATTTTAATTGCGCCGGCTGAGAGTTTACTGAAAATTATTTAGCCTTCGGAAGCGTTACTGTGAACACGCTTCCTTTGTCAATTCCACTTTCTACCCTGATACTTCCATTATGTAAGGTTACAATTCTTTTCGCAATCGAAAGCCCCAAGCCATATCCGCCAACCCTTTGCCTAGACCTTGACCGGTCGGCCCGGTAAAACCGGTCGAAGATATGCGGCAGATCTTCTTTTTTAATCCCAACCCCGCCATCCTTAACCAAAATATTAACGTCTGAATCATCTTTTCTAATCATTAAACTAATTGGTGAATGACCATCAGTGTATTTAATAGCATTGTCCAGTAAAATTACAAATAACTCCTTTAAGCTTTTCTCATCCCCCATCACAAAAGCTTTTGAGGCATCTACTTTTATAGTTATTCTTTTTTTCACCGCTAATGGCTTTACTTGTTCAGTTGTGGTTTTAATAATATTTGTAAGGTCAACTTTTGTAATTTTGAAATTGCCATTTTGTTTTTGATACATAATCAATGCCATCAATTCTTCGGAAAGAGATTGTAAGGTGTTGACATCCTCCAAATTACTACTGAGAACTTTTCTCGCTTTATCCAGATTCATTTTTTTATCTCTTAAGTTTACTTCCAGCGAAGTTTTTAGCGCAGTTAAGGGAGTATTTAGTTCGTGAGAAGCATCGGTAATAAAACGGTTTTGCTCATCAAGCATTTTTTTAATTGGCCGCAACGTTCTGCCCGCCAAAAAATATCCCGCCAACGCCGAGAGAAATAAAATTATTACATTTACCCCAAATAATGCCTCTAATACTCTTAGTTTTGCCCACTCAACCAAATCAGTATCTTGCTGTGGAGAATTAGAAAAAAGCTCAATATCGCTTTGCAGTCTCTGCGGAATTATCCCCGGCTGCGCTGGATGTCCGACGCGGTAATGTTCAATGCTAATAATCCGGTCGTATTCTCTAGCCGCGCCAAAATAAATAAAGGTACTAAACGAAATGCTTATTACCATAATAATTAATAAATACCAAGCTGTTAGTTTAAGACGCGCTGAATGAAACATTTACTTCTCTCCTCCTATTTTATAACCAAATCCTCTCACTGTATGAATCAAATTTTTCTTATCCTTAAATGGCCTGTCAATTTTATTGCGAAGATAGCCGATAAAAACCTCCACGGTGTTGGGAAGAATATTGGCATCATAGCTCCAAACATGATTGATAATTTGCTCCTTGGCTAAAGTCTTATTTTGATGACGCATTAAATACTCCAGGAGCGCAAACTCTTTTGACGACAAAGTTATTTGGTCTTTTCCCCGTTTTATTTCGTAGGTGTCAATGTCAAGGCTAAGATCTTCTATTTGTAGCGTGTTGCTGATGGTGGTTTTTGGTCTTCTGGCTAAAGCTTTAGCTCTGGCTAGCAATTCTTCAAAAGCAAAAGGCTTGGTTAAATAATCATCGGCTCCGCTGTTTAACCCTTCTACTCTATCAATCACTTGCCCCTTAGCGGTTAACATTAAAATGGGAATATGATTTCCCTGCCTGCGCAGTTTCTGACAAATTTCCAGCCCGTCCATGCCAGGCAAAAGTCTATCTAGAATAATCACGTCGTAAGGCTCGGAGGAAGCGTAGTCAAACCCGGTAGTTCCGTCGTAAGCAATATCAACCACAAAACGCTCTTGCTCTAATCCCTGTTTAATTAAATTAGCAATTTTATGTTCGTCTTCAACAATTAATACTTTCACGAGGACATATTATAGCAGGAATGCTTAAAATTAGCTGAAAATTAGGGGTTTAAAAATACAACGAAAAGATTAAGCACGGAGGCAAGACTAACCCAACAAAGATATGGAATTAGGAGTATTGCTGCCGGTCTTGAAAATTTCCAAAAATCAATAATCAACAATGCGATTGATATCCAAAGGAAAATTATTTCCAAAAGTGCTGCTAAAGGCAGATGCATTCCAAAAAAGATTATTGACCAAAAAAAATTCAGAAATAACTGGACTGAGAACAAAATCATTAAAAAGTTTCTTTGTTTTTTCAATTTCTTTTGCAAAATTAAGAACAATGATACTGCCATTAAAAAATACAGTGTCGTCCAAACCGGCCCGAAAACCCAAGGAGGCGGATTAAATGGAGCTTTCTGCAAAGTCGCGTACCAAGTGGAGATTGAAGGGAGCGTAAAGATAGTTCCCAAAAAACCGACTCCTTCACAAACTATAATTAACGCTAACAGTTTTATAATTTTATTCATTTGTGCGTTTTGGGGTTAATGTTTAGGTAGATCGCCAATAAGAAAACTGTCAGCATTACCAGCTGACAAGTTAAACAAACCGGGCAAATAACTTTAATGATGAACAATTCCTGATAGGTAATAAACAGGCAAAATACCATCCCAAAAGTTGACATCGCCAAAACTAATAATTTCTGCTTGAAAATTGACGATAGAAGAATAACAACATAGCCTACTAGACCAACTAGAGAAACTGGGATTCCGAAAAGTGTTGATAATGAGCCTTTGGTAACAGCATCGCAGTTGATATGGCTATTAAAATAGCAGGATTCAACCAATGGTTTTGTCAGAAAATTATAGAAGAGATAAATTGCAAGCAGAATGCCCAGCGAAGACAGAATAATCAATGCTTTCCAAATAGTATTTTTATCAAGCATGTATTTATCGTAGTAAAAAATTAAGAAGTAATCAAGTTGAGAAGGTTGAATGCTCCCCTTGATTGATATGTTCAGAACAAAAAAGATCGATTTGTCTAGGGGAATGGAAGATGCTAAAACTTATTTTAAGACGTATTAGGGTAATTTTGATATACTCTTTCTATGTCAACAAGAAAAATTGATATTAATATTGATAAAATAGAGAATTTACTGAAATTAAATTTTAAGAATGTAAAAATTATCAGTGAATTTTCAGACAATGAAAATGCTAGAGCATTTTTGTTTGTTGGTGATGGAAAAGAATATGTAATAAAGGTGGATTTAACTAATGAAGATTTTAAAAAAGATAAGTATGCTTTTGAGCATTTTTCTTCAGAAAAAATAATAATTCCAGAAGTGATTAGACAAGGAGAAATTGAAAATGATTTATATTTCTCTATCAGCAAAAAGCTTGACGGAAAGACTTTAAATACCACTAGTTTAAGTGAATTAAATTGCGTAATTCCTAATCTCGCAATAGCTCTAAAGAATATACACGAAGTTAATATTTCTAAAACACATGGGTATGGAGTATGGAATATAGAAGACGGCAATGCGCCTCATAAGACATGGAGGGAGTCAATGCTAAGCATAAATGAAAGCAATTATTTTAATTGGAATAAATTATTCACAGAAGGAATTTATGAAAAAGATCTATTTGATAAGGTTTATTCAACAATAATAGATTTGGCTAAATATGCTTCTGAAGATCGATCATTGCTGCATGGAGATTTCGGATTTAACAATGTATTAGTTAAAGGGAAAGATGTTACAGGGGTTTTAGATTGGGTATTATCAAGATATGGAGATTTTATTTACGACATTGCCTATTTAGCTTTTTGGGAAGATAGAATAGATTATGGGAAAATACTAAAAAACTATTATACACAGAAGAATATGTCTAATTACGATGAAAGATTACTTTGTTATAAGTTACACGTAGGATTATCTTCTTCGGGTTTTTCCGCAAAATGGGGCAGTAAAAAACAATACGATGAAACTAAATATTTACTTCTTAAGCTTTTGAAATAGTCATTCCAAGGCTGAATATGCAGTTCCAAGGAATAGAGAGTATCAGAACCTGTTTAATCCTCTTTGCTTAATTCTAAAACCGCCTGTTTACGATCACTTAATTTAAATCCAACTTTTTCAAAGAGTTTGATGGAGCTAGGGTTATCAACATTTGCCAATCCGATAATTTTTTTAATACCTGTTTGTTTAGCCGTTTCAATAAGTTTCTTGTAAAGCAATTGCCCAACTCCCTGTCCTTGAGCTTCTGGCTTTACGCCTATATAGCGCACATATAATGTGCCATGAAATGGCAAAGTTTCATGAGCCATTAAAAAACCTATTATATTCTTGTTCTTATTTTCAGCAAGAAAACAATATCCGGTATCTACATTAATTTGAAATTCTGGTTTTCTTGAAACCAAATGAGAATTTTTCTCTTCTTCATTCATTTGGTTAAACTTTACCCCTAAATATTGCTTTTGGGTAAGCACATCTACGTTACGCACTTGTTCATAGTCATCAACCGTTATGGAGCGGACAATTATATTCATAAAATGATTATATCAAAAGTTCGAATCCTACCAAACTTCGTAGGCATAATTTGAGGCTAAAATAACTTGCTCCCTCTGGTTCAATATGTAGGGAACTATTATCAGGCAAAAGATTCCAGGGCTAGAACCTATATATTTATGCCAATTATGGAGTAAATTGATATAATAGAGATATGGAATGGAAAGTTGTATTTTTTGAATCAGCAAGAGGAGAGAAACCAGTTGAGGAATTTTTCTATAAACAACAATTGTCAGCTCAAGCAAAGATGCTTCATTTATTCGAACTACTTCAAGTGTATGGTTCACATCTTGGAATGCCACACGCCAAACAGCTTGGGGCGGGTTTGTATGAACTTAGAGTAAGAGGTAAAGAGGAACTGCGTATTCTGTACGGCTTTAAACAAAACACAAGTTACCTTTTACATGCTTTTAAGAAACAGACACAAAAAACGCCCCGTAAGGAATTGGAAATTGCACAGAAACGCTTGACAGAGATATAGCATATATGCTATATTAAGACAAAAGGAGAACTTATGAAAGATTTCAAAATATTTAAAACAGAAGCTCTAAAAAATCCAGAACTCAGACGAGAATATGATAAACTTGCTCCACGTTATGCTGTGATCTCTGAGTTAATTGCTGCTAGATTAAAGAATGGTATAACTCAAAAAGAACTGGCACAACAAATGGGGACAACACAATCTTCTATTGCACGCTTGGAAGCAGGGAGTGTTAATCCTTCACTTGGATTTTTAGAGAAGATAGCCTTTATTATGGGTTATAAACTAACAGTTCATCTGCAGTAGAAGTTCAAATCCTACCAGTCTTTTTAGGCACAATTTGAGGCTAAAATAACTTGCTCCCTGTATAGAAAGTTACTCGTACTTTTTTTAGGCACAGATGGTTCTTCCGGCTTTTTAATCAAGTCTTTAACTTCATCGGTAAGTATACCGTCTACAATTTTTCCTTTCCTGACTAGAAACTTCTGCCAGAATAGTCCCAGATAAAAACGTTTCAAACTTGGATCTGCATCACGGTATGCCAGTTTTATATTTTGAGCAAGAGCCATAAGTCTCTCAACGGTTTGAAGGGATTGATTATGGTTATCAACCATTTGGGCCATTTGCTTCTTGATGCCTTTCAAGTCGGCTTCATAACGATCATAGATTCTTCTAAATGCCTCAGCACTAAGCGTTTTTTTAATAAGCCAGTTATCTTCTGCTTCTCTCATGGCAGCCTCAATTTTAGACCGACGGATAGTTATTGTCTGAGTTTCGTTATCGCTGTTACTTCTAAAGTCTTCCAATATCTGCTTTGCCCGTTCTACTAAGTCTCTTGCATAAGCCTTGGTTATTTGAATCGCTCCAAACCACTCTTCAACTTGTTCTTCAAGATCATTAACATCTACGTAAGAACCCTTGCTACAAACTTTGCAAAAGTAGAGTTCAAATACTAATCCGCTTTTCTTTGTGTGCTTATCTGCCCAAAGTCTTTTTCCGCAATCGTAGCAATAGACGAACCCTCTTAAAAGATAATTGTGGACTCTTTGCCTAGAAGCATTTTGATTATGTGCCGTCATAATCTCCTGACATTTATTAAATGTCTCCTCATCTGTAAGTGCCGGGTGGTGTCCATTATAGATTACCCCCTTCCATGGTATTTTACCTAAATAAAGAGGATCTCTTAGAAAATATGCTAGAGGGCTGACTCCTGCCTGGCCACCAGTATTTGACCTAAATCCTAACTCAAAAAGGTGATCTGAAAGACTTTTTAGCGAGAAATTACCGGTTGAATAGAGCGTAAAAGCTTTAGTTATATATTGACCTCGTTCCGGATCTATATCAATTGTTCTTTTATCAAACTTCCCCGCAGGCTTAGGGTTTATTACGTTGACATAGCCTATTTTTGGTTTCCCGGGATAATATCCAGCTTTAGCTTTTTCCTCTGCTACTTTTGATACTTTGCGTCCGGTAATTTGAGATTGAAAAGCATTAACGCTGGCGATAATAGTGTCAATTAAATTACCTTCAGGACTGTCGTCAATCATCGGCTGACTGATTGAGATTAATGGCACATTAGCCTTTTGCAGTAAAGACTTAATAGTAAGATGGTCTAGGGTATTGCGGGCTATTCTGTCGGTATCTAGAACCAGTATAGCGTCTAAGCCCTCCCGCTCCTGAACTCTGCCGAGCAAGTCTTTTAAGCTAGCTCTGTTCATGTTAGTAGCCGACTTGCCTTCGTCTTTATATACTCCCACGATTGCGTAGCCATTTTCCTCTGCCCAACGTGTGCAGCGGTTTATTTGCGTATCAATCGACATGCCTTCTTGGGCTTGCTCATCTGTTGATACACGGGCATAAATTAGAGCTTTTTTCATATTTTACCTTTCTTTATGAGTTGTAATATTTTTGCCTGTTCGTATCTTCTATCGCCTCTAGAGCCAACTCTAATGGCTTTTAAGCGTCCACTTTTATCCCAACGCCTGAGAGTAAGGGGAGTAACTCCTAGGAGTTCGGAAGCTTTTTGAATTCTTAATAATTTTACTTTTATCATAGCCTTAATAACTTAATCTAACCTTATCATCTCACAAATAGTATAATATGTCAATATTGGCTAGTTTTAGACTTACATTAAAGTCTATCTTTCGGATCTTTAATGCCCCCTCCTC
>DATKGY010000010.1:0-6477 GCA_035510535.1 Patescibacteria group bacterium | reverse complement strand
CGGATCAAATATGTGTATATGCGGGCGTTCGTGTTGGTCGGCGTCTATTCGCAAAACATCTTTCCCATCAGCATCTTGATAATAGACATAGCGTATAGAAAACGAACAAATTTTTCCGCCATTTGACCGACCAATTTTTATTTACCTGTATCAAGCAACCATTCGTATAGTGGTACGACTTGAATCTGCAATCCTTCCTTGTTTATGGTTTTCTTGTCGCTTTCAGTAACAACAATATGCGTTGTAACTTCTTTTTGTTCAAGAACTGCGGCAGTGATCGCCCGAATCTCCCTCTCTTGAATATCCGGCGAATCAAAATATTGCGATACTTGAATAAAAGCGTTTTCTTTCGGTAAAAAGAAATCTACTTCATAATCTTGAACTGTTCTGTAGTAGTAAATGTCTTGGCGTTTTCTTCGCAATTGAAGATAAACCGCATTCTCCATTAATTTACCCGCATTTTTAGAGAAACTAAAACCAACCGATGCGACCAAGCCCGTATCAACTCCATATATCTTCTTGGCGGCAATTTGCTGCTCTTTCACCGAATAGGCATATTTGTTGACCACAAAAAACAACCAGCTATTTTCTAAGTAATCAATATAACTTTTAACCGTATTGACACTGCCGAGTTTAAGAAGTTCCTTAAGCTTGTTAAAGGAAATAAGCGTTGAAACATTACTCACCAAATAAAAAGCCAGCTCTTTCAAACTTTTAACATTATCTAATTTATATCGCGCAGCGATATCGCGATATAAGACATCATCATAAAGCGTCTTGTGAATTTCGAGTTCCGGATACTTTAGCGAATCCGGAATTCCGCCGGAAACAATATAGTTTTTGACCAGCTTGAGAAATTGCCCTTTTTGCCTGGTGGTTAACGCCTTGGTATCCGGAACTTTTATTTCCTTAAAAGACAGAAACTCTCGAAACGAAAATGGAAATACCTCGACCCGCATTGAACGGCCGGTCAGTAAGGTCCCCAACTCCTGGCTTAAAAGAGAAGTGTTGGAACCGGTCACAATAAACTTATATCCTTGATCATGCAAACGGCGAACAAATCGCTCCCATTCCGGCACATTTTGGATCTCGTCAAACAAAAATGTTTGCTTTTCACCGAACAAACTAATGAGTGTTTCGTGCAGCAAGTCAAAATCCTTGACTTGAAAATTTAATAGCCGTTCGTCTTCAAAATTAACAAAATAATATCCATCTTTAAGATATTTATTAGCTATTTGAGCCAGTAAAGTTGACTTTCCGACGCGTCGCAAGCCGGTGATAACGGTAATTTGGGGTGCCGAAACAACACCACTCAATTGATCAAGTATCTCTCTTTCGGTGCCTAAATCACGACTTTTGAAGAATTCAGCTTGTTCTTTTAATGCTAAAACTAGGGATTTTTTGGTTATCTGCGTTTGTTTTTGATCTGTCATATATATAAACTCTAACACAATTTGTCTTCACTGTCAATGAAAACAATCAGCCAATTGCTTTCAATGATGGTGAAATGACGCATAGAAACCATTCGTTAATTCTTAAAATAAAACCGTTTTTTAAAGTTTACGTTGAAAAGGATCCATGCGTCTATCGGAAAAAAATATTTTATCTTTCTTAATTTGATAATGACTATCAATTTGTTGGTAGCTCATACACTTTTACTTTTATCTGCTTCCCCAACCACCTTTTTCTCCTTCCGCCTTTTCACGACTTCCCAACCCAAATACCCCAAACAACCAACTAAGGTCGTGCCGGAGATAAATAGGCCGATATAGAATAGTCGCTGCGGCCAAAATTCTATAACTAATTCCATGTCGTAACTGCCGTCGGCGTTTTTTGTGCATTTGGGGTTATTTTGACAGATTGCGATTGGATCGATGTCCCAGGAATTGGCGTAGCCGTTAACCATCTTATGATTTGAATTATTGTTCACCGGCGTCTGAAACCATGTTTCATTAAAATGGCCGTTCGCCAGATTATCGTTCTGGATCGTATCCTGAAAATTTTTGGAAATAAAATCGATCTTATACGGCTCGTTATAGTCGAAGGACCTTTGATGTTTGAGGATCGAATTTCCAAAAACTTACGACCGTGAGATTATTTTAGGGATTTAAAAATTTTCACGACCGTGGATTTTTGTAAAAAAATTTGGGCTGTGAACCTCGGGCGGAGGTCTCACCTAAGCGGAGGTGAGACCTAAGATTTAAGAGCCTCGTGCGCGAAGGCGTGGACGACATAGCCGAGGCAGGTGGGCTGGGTGGCGCCGGAGATGATGAGGCCGTTAGAATAACATCGTGGGAAAAAACGGATCAAAACAAAAAAACTCCGAAAAGAAAATCTTTTTCTTCTTTAAAACCTTTCGAGATAACAAAGGACTTCTTCAAACCAATACCCTCCGCAAGCTGTTTTACTTTTTCCGCATCTCTTTTTATTCCATTCAATTTAACTTCAAAAGCTATTTTCTTGTCTAAAATGATATCAATCTCGGACGTATTTCTTTTGGAATAAAAGGTCATTTCACCATAATGGGATACTTGATTGACAATGACATTCTCAAATAGTTGGCCGTCGTTTACATTGCCAATGACGCGCAACAATCCTGTGTCTGAAAAATAGACCTTGCGCCCGCCAGCGACGCTCCTATCGATGCTTTTAGAAAACTTCGACAATAAGCGAATGAAAAAAGTACCCTGAAGAAATTCGAGATAATCGTATATTTTCTTCCTTGGAACACCGAGTTCGCTTGAAAGTTTTGTAATATCAAGCGTAGAACCGACGCGGGGCACGAGGAGAAGGATGAGATCCCGCAGTTCCCTAATATCCGTATAGTGAGACAATATCTTCAGATCCTTTTCAAAAAAAGAAGCGAAGATGTTTTTTAGAACCCTAATTTTCGTCTCGTCATCTTTCGTTAAAACAACTTCGGGAAAACCGCCGAAACGCATGTACTCTTCATACTCCCGCTCGTATTTTTTAAAATCGATCATTGTTTTTGGTTCCAAATCCATCTGTTTCTTTCTTATGATGTCAGAAACGCCGTCAAAATCCATTTTATCTCTAAAATACAAATATTCGCCGAAACTTAAAGGATCAAGCACGAACACAAACTTTCTTCCGCTTAATGATTCAGGAAAAAGATTCTTTAGATAAAAATTTGACGATCCCGTAACAAAAAACTTTACATCAAAATGATCCATCAGATATTTGATAACCTTGGTGATTTCAGGAAAGTTTTGTATTTCATCGATAAATACATATAGCCGCTCCTTTGACCCCGAAGCGCCGGCCATTTGCCGCAACCGCTCATAGATATTCCGATATTCAATATCCTCAAAAACCTTCTGATCAAGCGGGTTGTCCAGGTCAAACCAAATTTTCGACGTATGATCTAACGCCTGAAAAACTTGTCGAAGCAGCGTCGTTTTTCCCACCTGGCGCATACCAGTAACAACAAGCGTATTTTTGTGCTCGGCATAGCCCATTAAATCATGAAATAAAGCCCTTTTTTTGCTATTTGGTATGTTTGTCATAAAACTTGGTACAAATATGCGTAAATTTGTATTTTATATTCATACACATCATTATACACCCCATAAAACACGGGTCAATTGAATTATCCAGAGATTTGTCATCACCCCAGAGCGCGCATCCGGGGTCCAGTTATTATTCGAGCGGAGCGGTAGCGTAGTCGAGAATTACCTTAAACGAAAACGGATTCGAGAATTCACTCCGCGGATAATTAAAGGGTCCTGTCCCCTTTTATCGTCTTTAATATCGTCTTTAATATACCCGCAAAAAAATAATATTACGACAAAACTGTTATACACAGCTGACACAAAACTGGCACATAGAGGTTTACTCCGTATTTTACAATGCTTTTAGCACCCGACCGCTGTCAGCAACTACTAACAACCAACCAAATAAGGGGTCATGTCCCGGTTAGGCGTTATCTTTTCTCCTTCCGCCTTTTCACGACTTCCCAACCCAAATACCCCAAACAACCAACTAAGGTCGTGCCGGAGATAAGTAGACCGATATAGAATAATCTCTGCGGCCAAAATTCGATGACTAGTTCCATATCGTGACTTCCGTCGGCGTTTTTTGTGCATTTGGGGTTATTTTGACAGATTGCGGCGGAATCAATGTCCCAGGAATTGGCGTCGCCGTTGACCGTTTTATGATTGGAATTATTGTTCACCGGCGCCTGAAACCATGTTTCATAGAAATGACCGTTTGCCAGATTATCGTTCTGGATCGTATCCTGAAAATTTTTGGAAATAAAATCGATCTTATACGGCTCGTCCAATATATCTTAGGTGAGACCTAGGCGGAGGTCTCACCTAAGCGGAGGTGAGACCTACTTTGCTTTAGCTGTTAGCAACTACTAACAACCAACCAAATAAGGGGTCATGTCCCGGTTAGGCGTCCATCAACAAATAAGCGGTCCTGTCCCGGTCAGGCGTTTCCGGTTGGGCGTCCTTTTGGGGCTCATCTTGTATTGGACAATTCTTGGGCTTGCGCTACGACCGCCCCCGTGATAATCTATTTCTTAGAAACGCTAAAAACTTGGTATCAAACGAACCCCCGTAGAGTCCTGTGGGCACTAAAGGCGCAAGCGTTTTTTGCCCGACGATTACGAATCGATTGATACCCGATTCATAGTTGTGCCCAAAGGACTGTGCGGGGATTTTTATAACAAAAAACCGCGGCGTACAAACGCGGAGCAAGAACAGGAGGATTGGCAGAGAGGTTTATTGCAACGATCTTTAAAATCGTCAAACTCGCCCGAGTTTCATGGGTTCGAATCCCATATCCTCCGAACCGTTAATTCCTAACCTTGCTCCGCGACTGCGCGTCGCGGTTTGATGAAAGGCGGCTAAATGCCGCTTTTTATAATTCTTTTTCAATCTGCTCCCAAGTTAACGATGAGTATTTTTCTATCTCTTTGATTAAGTAGCTTAAGGTGTCTTTATCAAAGTTTTTTTTAACTGTTATTGCCTTACTCGTGGGTGGCCATTCTAATTTACAATGACTTCCTTTACCGCCTCTTTTTTTAATTATCCATCCGAGCCTTATTAATGTATTAATAAACCTCTCTCTTGATATGGATGGCAAACTACTTAACGGTGGCATACCTCAACTCTCGTGAACCCTCTTGAATTACTTTTGCTTCGTTTGCGAAAGCCGAGGGTATTTCAAAAGCTGTAAGTATTGCATCTTTAATTTCCTCGTCTAACTTTTTCATGTTTTTTGCACTAGTGATGATACTACCATATTTAAAATCGGTACTAACAGCTACAAAGGTACCATCTTTTTTTTCTTCAATATTAAAATTAATCGGTCCGTAGTTAGCAAAATACCGCGTAAAGTCATTAATCTCTGCGGGCAACCTGTTCCGATAAAATAGGAATTTATTTATACGATCTTTTGTAACTTTGAGAATCCCCATAAGGGTACGCGCTATCTAACCACAACGACGAAGAATGTCAAGGGGTCTTACCGATTGACAATTTAAGCCATTTTTTCGAGAGGTGCTAATCATTGTAGATGGCTTCTATCAAGGTAAAAGCATTATAGCACAAAAAAAAAGTAGGGTGGTGGATAAAAATTTTTACCTATTTGGAGTGGGTCATGTCCCGGTCAGGCGTTGTTATCTTCTTTCCCAACCCCTTTTCTCCCCGTCCGCCGCTTTACAAAATCCCAACCCAAATACCCCAAGCAACCAACCAAGGTGGTGCCGGAAATAAGTAGTCCGATATAGAATAATCGCTGCGGCCAGAATTCGATCACCAATTCTAGGTCGTAACTTCCATCGGCGTTCTTTACGCATTTGGCGTTATTTTGGCAAAGCGCGGATGGGTTAATGTCCCAAGAATTGGCGTAGCCGTTGACCATCTTATGATTGGAATTATTGTTCACCGGCGTCTGAAACCAAGTTTCATAGAAATGACCGTTCGCCAGATTATCGTTTTGAATCGTATCCTGAAAATTCTTTGAAATAAAATCGATCTTATACGGCTCGTTATAGTCGAAGGCCTCCTTATTATCTTCCCATTTGTTATGCGCGATATTCTTATCCCTCAAGTCGCCGAGTGAAGAAATATCGCCTTGACTAATAAAGCTCTGTACTTCAGCAGCGCTGGCCTGATCGTCGGCGTTGCCGCCCAGGATATTATAATCGTCGGCGTTGAAACTAACCGGACTCTTTTTATAATCCTTTTCCACCTCTTCACGAAATCGTTGCAAAATAACCGAATTAAAGGGTCATGTCCCCTTTTCCGTTGTCTAATTTATACTTTTTTACGAATTGGTATAAAAATTATACTAATTCATAAAAAATAATACAAGGCCAATTTATTTTTTACTAAAATCGGTGAGATGCCCCAACACCTTCAAGCCCGCCCGCCCTAAGAAACTAATATCATCCCAGCTCCTGATCGACCCGATCTTGTTGAGGATGAAAGCCGGGGTCATGAACGC
>DATKGY010000009.1:0-14562 GCA_035510535.1 Patescibacteria group bacterium | reverse complement strand
TGAAAGACTAAAGGCTTTGGAGAAAGTTTATTCGGGGGCGCAGTTGGCGGAATTGGATTTAAAATTAAGAGGTCCGGGACAAATTTATGGAACTTCTCAACACGGCAGACAAGTATTAAAAGTCGCCAGCTTTTCCGATTTTGCCTTAATTGACAAGACCAAACAGGAGGCGGAAAAAATCTTTCCGGAGCTTGGAGAATACCCACAACTTTTAGAAAAAACGGAAGAAATAAATCTCTCTCACGTCTCCCCGGACTAGTCCCCATTGCAAGCGAAGCTCAAATAAAGTAAAATACAAAGTAGAATTCCTAATTATTCTAATTAACCTAATTAACCTAATTAACCTAAAAGTTTAGAAATTAGAAATTAAGAATTAGAAATTTTAAGATATGCCACAGGAACCAAAGAAAAGACATTCCAGACAAAGACAAGGCAAAAGAAGAGCGGCGATTAAATTAACAGTTACTAAAACCGTTATTTGCCCTAATTGCCAAGCTCCAATTTTGGCGCATCAAATTTGCCGTCACTGCGGATATTATAAAGGCAAAATGGTCTTAAAAATAAAAGTTAAGAAAACCACCGAAGAAAAAGAAGCAGAGACAAAATAATGAAAAATCCTCTTGACCCCAGACACAAAAAACGACAAAAAGCAGTCGAGGACCTTTTCAAGATCGAATTCCACCGACAAACAATCGGTGATTACGGTAAAATGATTTATAAGCAGAAACAATTTTTAGACGAACAGATTGTAAAAGCGGCCCCTGAATATCCGATTGCAAAAATTAACCGCACCGACTTAGCAATTTTGAGATTAGCCGTTTACGAATTGCTACTTGAAAAAAGTCAGCCGCCAAAGGTTATAATAGATGAAGCCGTAGAGTTAGCTAAAGAGTACGGCGGAGAAACCAGCCCGGCGTTTATCAATGGCGCTTTGGGAAAATTAATTAAACATGATACAACTTCCAAAATTTAAAAATCAGCAATTATTTGAGCAGGCTTTTACGCACCGAAGCTTCCTAAACGAAACGAGAGAGAAGATTTCTTCCAACGAAAGACTGGAGTTTTTGGGAGACAGTATTCTCTCTTTTGTTGTTTCGCAAAATTTATTTTTAAAATTTCCGCAGTATAACGAGGGAATACTCACTAATATCCGCTCTTTAATGGTTAACACCCGAAGTTTAGCGCTAATTGCCAAGGAATTGGAGTTTGGAAATTATTTAAGGCTTTCCAAAGGCGAGGAAGAATCTAAAGGCAGACAAAACCAAAGCCTTTTGGCCGATTGTTTCGAAGCGTTTATCGGCGCATTATTTATCGATCAAGGAATTGACGCAGTTACGCAATTTTTAGAGCTTGTCCTTTTACCAAAAGCCGATGAAATAATTAAAAGCACTTCTTTTAAGGATCCGAAAAGTCTTTTACAGGAATTGGTGCAATCAAGAAGACTTAACTCTCCCGCCTATAAAGTTTTGGGGGAAACCGGACCGGCTCACGCGAAACGGTTTAGGATCGGCGCATATGTAGACGGAGATTTAATTAGCGAGGGAGAAGGAAAATCCAAAAAAGACGCCGAAGAAGATGCCGCCTCTAAAGCGCTTCAGTTTTACCAAGCCTCCACAAAAGCCGGGGTTGAGAAGAAATCAAAATAATGCTAAAATACATCCTATGTCATTAGTTATTAGATCTACAAGAGTGGGCAAAAGAGGCGAAAGAAAATTCCGCATTGTTGTCAAAGAAAAAAGATCCCGAAGAGATGGAGACTCAATTGAAGTTTTAGGCTGGTATGAAAAAGGCAAAAACGGCGGTAAACAAATTGACAAAAATAGATATGATTACTGGATAAAACAAGGCGCTAAGGTAAGCCCGACTATCGAAAAATTAATCTAATTTATGAAAGACACGCTTTTAAACATTGTTTCCGCGATTGTAGATAATCCCGACAAAGTTGAAATTAAAGAAGAGGAAGTAGAAGGCGTTACAAATTTCATTATTACCGTTGCACCGGAAGACATGGGGAAAATTATTGGCAAGGGCGGAAAAGTGATTCGGGCAATCCGCTCTGTCATGAAAATCCCCGCCATCAAACAAGAAAAAAGAATTTATATTACTTTGGCTGAAGTACCACAAACTGAAGCGCCAGTTGCCGAAGCACCACAAGAATAAATAAGCAAATAATCTAGCAAACTCCTATAATATAAATATGAAAATAACGATCATAACTTTATTTCCCAAAATGTTTCAGGGGCCTTTTGCCAGCTCAATTATTAAAAGAGCCATTGACAAAAAGCTGATTGAGATAAATTTCGTTAATTTACGCTATTTTGGTTTAGGACGTCACCAGCTAGTTGACGATACACCCTACGGTGGGGGAAAGGGTATGGTTTTAAGAGCTGATGTTTTGCAGAATGCAATTGAAGCGGCAAAAGACAAAAACCTGAATAAGAAACAACAAAAAATTATCCTCTTAAGCGCTCACGGACAGCAGTTTGCGCAAAAGAAAGCCCTCAGTTTTTCAAAATTGAAAAATTTAATACTTGTCTGTGGACATTATGAGGGTTTTGACGAGAGAATAAAAAAATTTACCGATGAGGAGGTTTCCGTCGGTGATTTTATTTTAACCGGCGGAGAAATACCGGCGATGCTAATTACGGACGCCGTTTCCAGATTGGTTGGCGGGGTAATTAAGAAAGACTCGGCGGCCTTTGAATCTTTTTCACCATACCTTGAGTATCCACAGTACACCAAACCGCAAATCTTTAACGAGCTCAAAGTTCCAGGAATATTGCTTTCCGGCAATCACGCAAAAATAAACGAGTGGCGCAAAAAAGAAAGTCTCAGAGTAACCGCTAAATTAAGACCAGACCTAATCAAGAAGCGCTAAAATGGAGACCCGGAAACTCCCGCTGATGATGTGGCCGGAACTGATGGAATAACCGGCATCCCCGCTTGCCCAACCGAATTCCAAGAAGAGATTTCTTTCATTAAAGAAAGCTGTTTTGCCGACAGCGGAGCTATTTGCGTTTGATCGCTGATGTTTTGCGATGGAAAGGGTTTGTAATAAAAAAGTATTGTTAAACTGCCTGTCCCGCCAGCAATATTAATCGCAGTTACCTCAGCAATCGGCATCGTTTTAATAATCTCGTGAGTAAAATTTGCAATATTTTTAGCATTTCCTTTTAAGCTAAGATCGATTTTCGTTGAAGGATAGGCTGTTCCGCCGAAATTGGACGCTGACAAGTTGCCTAAGGAAAATTCAAAATTACCAACCGTAACGCCCGTTTTAGCAGAAACATAAGAAATGGCATCGATAATGCCGGCGAAATCTTTCTCCGCCGGCAAAGCAAGCGAAAGTGTGTTCAAATCCGAAGCTATTGTTGCATCATCTAACGAAGTAAGTAGACTATAGTTGTTGTTTAAAGCATCTAATTTTTGTTGTTCCGCTCTTACTAGATCTTGAGAATTAAAGTATTGTTGAATTTGTGGAAAGATAATATAGATAATAACTAAGACGCTAGCCACAATAACTCCAAACGGAAGCAAGAAATCTTTATAATGTTTATAGAGAATTACTAAGTTTTCAAAGTCAATATTTATTTTTTTTGAGTCGTTAACATTCATACTATTTAATGTCTGCCTGAATCGAGATAGAGTATTTATTATTTTTTACGTCTAAGGACAATTGCTGTACGACAACATTTTGAATAATATTTTTTTTCTGGCTTAGTATTGTCACATCGTCTATAAATTTGTTCATTGAAACCAAAGATCCTCCGGACATAATAAGGGAAAATTTCTTAACATCAATCTGCATTGAACCTATGGATAGATCATCGGGGGTAATAGCTAGGAATGCATCAACAACATCGGAAACTTTATTTCTTTTTTCAATCACATTCGTCAAATGATTTATACGGTCTTGGACAAAATAATACTGCACAAATTTTTTATGCAGAGCTGCGATATTGGACAGAGTTACTTCTTCACTGCGCTTTATTGAATTGATCGGTAAGGTTAAATTAACTACAAAAACTAAAACAGCAACGGCGGCAACAAGAAACATAACCGAGAATGCCACTACTCTTGCAATTCTTAATCTATTCTGTTCTTTTTCTAACTGCTCATTCTTGGGAGAAACTAGATTGATGCTATCACTCATAATCTTTAATTGCTAAGCCAACCGCTATCGTATAATCAGAACCATTATCTAAGACAGCTTTGGGTATTTGCTGTGAGGCTAAAACTTTCCAGGGATTTGCAATCGCCGTTTCTATCCCGGCATTGTTAACGAAGAAAAGTTCTATACCCGGAAGTTTGGCTGTACCGCCGGATAAAATTATTTGTCTGATCGGCAATTCATCTTTATATTTTTGGGAGTAAAAAGCAATTGATTTTTTAATTTCTCCTAAGATTGAATTTAGAATTGGCTCTGTCGCTCTACCGATTTTCCCTCCTAAACTCTTACCGGAAATTCCGTACACCCTTTTATACTCTTCTGCTTGTTGAGAAGTTAATCCAAAATCCATCGCTATAGCTCTGTTGATTGCCGCTCCGCCTACGGGCATAGAATAGGTAAAAACCATCGAGCTGCTTCTAACTATCGCAAAGGAGGTGCTGATTGCCCCAATATTAACAACCAGGCTGGTAGGAAAATTTTGTCCCATGATCAAAGGTCTTATCGTCGCAAGAATTTCCGTTTCCATCGAATTAATTTGTAGACCCGCCATTTGAATTATTTTTTGATATTTATTAACCAACATCGTTGGGGCGCCAACCATTAGAACCTGCATTTTTTCACCACTTGCACCGGCTTGTGGTCGTTTTAAAACATTCCAAACTAAAGTAATATTTGCTAAGGGTACCGGGATATATTGTTCTGCCTCCCAATAGATTGCCGACGCAAGTTCTCTGTCTGAAAGAACAGGCATTTCCAAAACTTTTGTATAAACTTGATTCTCGGGAAGCGCAATGTTAACAAGCTTTGCCGTCACACCCGCATCCTTAACCGCTTTGGCAATTGCTTGAGCCATTTCTTCTTCATCTAAAGGAGACTCCGAAAGCATTCCTTTTGGCGGAACGGGAGAAATCAAAGCAGCTTTTAAAATAAAAGCTCCTTGTTGACCCTCAAGCATTACTAACTTGAGAGACGTCGCACCAATGTCTAGTCCGAAAGATTTTTTATTCATTTTTAAGGCCAGAAAAGACTAAATGGAAAAAGTTCGGCAGGTATTTCGGGGTATCCCTGAAAAACATCTAATTTTCTCGTAATGTTGTTATCTGTTGTACCAATTGACGTAATTATAGTTCCTTGAGAGGGAAGAACAAGACCACCGGAAACTGGCGTTCCCAAAACACCAATGTAAGAATCCGCATACAAAGGCACCACTCTTACTAAAAATCCGTCTGTAATCTGCGGGATTTTGGCTTCATTCTGTAGCGTTATTCCTGAAATGGGATTATTGGCATTAACCGAATCGGGCGTAGTAAAATGATTTTGCGAAACCCTATTTGAGCAAGAATCATAAACATATCTTGTAACTTTTGGGTCTGCTCGACTACCCCAAACAACGGCAACCTCCAAGGCAGCATAATTATTGTCGTTACCCGAAACATCGCAAGTTACTGAAGAATTTTCCCAATACAAATCCAAATTACCGCTCCATCTATCATTTTGACCTGAAGCATCCGTGTCTTGAAAAAGTCTTGAAGGATCCGTAGAATAGGGAGTTAACCAAATATACATTGCGTCATCTTTAGAAACCTTATTATTACCGTTTAAAAGAAATGCCGTATCACCGGAAACAGTTGCTAACGAAGTTTGGTAAGACGTTGAGGTGGAAAAATTAGGATTTCCAACATTCGCTCCATTTTTTATTGCCAGTTCAACTCCCGCTTCGGCGGCTGATAAAGCTTTTTGCGAATCAATCTCCTGCTGGGAATTTTTTAAATTGGTTATGCTTCGCGAAACTACGGATAAACCGACTGTTAAAGCCACTACCATCGCTAAAACTACAATTAAAAGAGCCTGTCCTTTTTGACTTTGGAAATTAGACATAAATACCTACTAAATATAGACTAGCAGTATCCTAAAACCTTTGTCAACGCCTAGCGGCTGGCGCTATTTTTGATTATAACTGAGGTTTCAAAATCAATACCGTTAGTCCCTGCCTGACTTTCCGAAAAAAGTCCCGAGCTGTTGGTTTTTATGTCAAGGAAGATATCTATCTTTGCCGGCGCCGCGGCACTTTCCTGCGTACAGTTAAAATAACAAGTTACATCAAGACTCGGATCTACTAAATAAATTGTATTCCCCTCCGAAGACTGCGAAGCGATTTTTGAGTCAGCGCAGATAAAAGTGGTCGTGTCATAATCAAAAGAGGTAATTTTTAGATCGTAATATTTTGTAGTAGGAAAGGAGTCAACACAATCCGTCCATTGCTGAGCAATTTCATCATAAACCCCATTAAAACTCTGGGCATAGCTAATCATTTTTGACATCTGCGCGATTGCAGAGTTTCCGTTTCTTCTGACAGTTTCCGTATTTGTACTTTTGTTGCTGGCTCTTAGAACTGAAACTAAAATAGACGAAATAATTGTCCCGACCGCCACCAAAATTATCATGACGGCCAAAAGCTCAACCAGAGTATAACCGTTTTTGTGATTTTTTTTCATTGGGTTCTGTTGATGTCCGCTACGCATGTATCAAGCTTAACTTGATGACAATAATAGTTGCTAGAACTAGTGTCTGCCGAACATTTACCGTCTGTCCATGCAACCGTTACTTCAACTTGAGTACCGGTGTTATTACAGTTTGAAGAATTTTTGGTAAAATTTACTTGCCTTACAAAACCACCGCTAATGTTAACGTCGCACGGAGAAGGGCCTAAAGAAGCAGGATAGAAGTCTGTTGCTCCCTGAGGGAGGCACCAAACCGCGGCTGAAGCAGAAGCCTGGAGTGTTTCCCAATCCAACTGGCTTTTTTGCTGAATTACTTGAATACCTTGTTGAGCGTAACCGGTCGCCAAGTTCTGATCTTTGGAAAAATCAGAATTACTCACAGCCATTATAACCGCAATCGTGATTGCGGAAATTATTATTACGGCCGCGCCTAAGGCGATTAGTGCTTCTACTAAACCTTGTCCTTTTTTATTCATGGCGAAATACTGATGTAACCATTTGTTAAGTTAATTGTCTTAATGTTTCCGTAGCTTGAGAGAGCAATAGTGTCGGCATTGCTACTTCCAGCGGTTGGTGTAGTGATAATTCCGCCCGAAAGAACCGGAAAAAACACATCTGTAATATTTGTCGTCGGGTCAAAGGTAACGTTTTGAGGAAGATTTGTTTGCCAATCACTAACGTTATTAGCATCAGGATATCGAATTGTTGCGCCGTTTATTGTTGCACATTTCATGTATAAAAAATAATATTCATGGGACGTATCGGATGTATCAATTTGTATTCCGTAACCGTTCAAAGTCTGATAATCCAGACATTGCCATGTTTTCCCGTTTTTGTTTAAGCTTTTCAGCTGCGACGCCGATAATGATTTTGCTGTATCTAAAGCTTGAACCAAATCGCTGGTTGTTTGGTTTAAAACTTGGGCCCGGCTGTAACTTACAAAAGAAACAGTTCCAATCGTTGACAAAATGGCGATAACAGTAAAAACAACGACTAACTCAATTAAGGTAAAACCATTTTTGTAAAATAAATTTCTCCTCTTATTGTTCATTCTTATGGATTGTTTAGCGTAAAAGACCAGTTTGTGGTTCCACCGGTACAATATGTGGAATTATTTGTACTATCTTTTTGCGAATCGTTTACGTTTTCTAAACAAGCATACAAACTATAACTTGCCGAATTTGTCGTCCCCGAAGAAACATAGGTGTAAACATATTGACCTGTATTTGCCGGGTCACAGGGTATTTTTGCCATATAAACCGTAGTTCCGCTTTGTAGGGGAGTCCCACACGAACCAAACTCACTGCCCGAAGCAGGATAACTTCCGTGATCGGATCGCCAGATCTCCAGAGCCGATTGCAATTGTCTTAAATCCGATTTTCTTTGCGCGTCCCTTGCTCTTTGCCTGACTCCGACAAAGTTTACCATCAAAAGTGTTGCTAAAACACCAATAATCGCGATGACAATCAAGAGCTCTATTAATGTAAATCCTCCAGAATTCTTAATTCTTAATTCATGATTCATAATTCTTCTCATGGTGATACATCCGGACTGGAAACTCCATAGTCACAAAAACCGCCGCAGGATTTCAACGGGATTAAATTCGTGTCAATACTTGGACATTCCCCATTAGCTTCCCCATTAGCGTCCAGATTTTTACAAACCTCCGGATCTAACGTCCCTCTATCTAGACTAGCATAAATATAGTACGTTTGCCCGTCTGAATAATAAACATAATGTTTTGAGGAATCAGGATCTTGCGGCAAAAGGGTCATGTAAGGCTGCCAACTTTCCCCCCAAGCAACTCCAGGTTGGTAAGGGGCTGTTGTAGCAATCGGATATTTATTGTTGTCTTGATAATAAATTTCCAGCGCTCTTTGCACTTGCGCCAGATCTGATTTTCTTCTTACATCGTTACCTTTTTGCAGTTGCGCTAAAGGATTTAAAGCAACTAACGCCGCGACGGCCAAAATCCCCAATATTCCTATTACTATTATCAATTCTATTAACGTGAACCCTTCATTATTGAAAATTGAAAATTGAATATTGAAAATTTTTCTTAGCATATTCATATTATATTACGGCGTACATGGTTCATCGCAACTAGCACTACAAGACCGATCGGAATTTACGCTTGGATCAGAGCTTACTTGAACCGTTTGGCACCAATGGTTTGGATCTTTTGTTATGTCTTTCCAGTAAGTTGCGTCTCTACAATAACAAACAAACGGAACCGGCGTTGGCGTTAGGGTGGAAGTTGGCGTCGGCGTGTTAGTAGCCGGTGAAGCAGTAATCGGCAAAGGAACTATAGTTGCAGCGGCGATTTGCGTACAATTGACGTTTCCGGAAATTACACAATAGTTGTAGCCCAAATCTCCATAGTTCTGCGGCAAACAACTGCTCATTTGTTCCAAAGGACAAGCAAAGGAAGAGGAAGACGGAAAAGCCGTTTTAGCAAAAAGCACATTCCATTGCGGATTATCACTTTGATCTTCAACATATGCATAATTTGGCCAACTTGACGAAACTGTCGGATCATTAGGAATAGCTTGAATGTTACTGGCAGTAACTAAGATCGTTGGAGACTGGGGATAATAATTATTGTCATTGTAATAACTATCCAGCGCGGTTGCGAGTTGTTTTAGGTCATGTTGACGCTGGGAATCCTGACTTTTTTTAATTTGGGTTATGGGATTAAGAATGAAGAGAGACATACTAATCAGCACACTTAGTATCAAAATCACCACCAAAAGTTCAATCAGCGTAAAACCAAGGTTCGAATTTAAAAACCTGCCAACTGGAGAAGTTTCGGCAAAATTAGATTTCCCCAAAAAAGACAAATGAGAGCTCCAATGATTAAGAATGGACCAAAGGGGAGAGAAGCGTTTTTGGGACTGGTTTTCTTCCATAAAATAAGTATGATGCCCACGAATGCTGCTGTCAAGAAAGCCAAATACAGCGCAACAATGATGCTGGGAAAACCCAAAAATAAACCTAAAGCAAAAGCCAGTTTAATATCGCCACCGCCCATCCCTTCCTTGCCTCGAATGAACTTGAAACTTAAAGCAATTAAAAGAAAAAGCAAGAAAGCCAAAACACCACAGGCAAAATTAATGATTAAGGAGGAAGGATTAAGGATAAAAAGATAGACTGCGATTATTATTGAAAGCGGTAGTAGTACTTTATCTAAAATGACGCCGTATTTTAAATCCATGAAAAAAATCACAATAAAGCCAGAAACAACAATCAACTGATAAATTAAGGTAATTAAAAATTGAGGATTTAAAAATTCATTAGAAATTAAGAATTGAAAATTAGAAATTGCAAACACATAAACCAACATAAACAATATTCCCGTAGAAATTTCAATCACCGGATAAAAATAGGGTAGAGAAGTATGGCAGTATCGGCATTTACCTTTAGTGGAAATGAATGAAAAAACGGGAACAAGGTCAAACCATTTAAGTTCTTTCTGGCAAAACTCACAATGAGAACGGCCTTTAATTACTGTTTCGCTTCTCGGTAGCCGGTCAACCAAAACTCCCAAAAATGATCCGAGAAAAAGCCCCAGAATAAACAATAATAAAACCATTGAAATTAGTATAGCAAATTAAAAAGAGTTGAGGATTTTATCTGGTGCACCAATAGCAAACTTTCGTACAAGTGCTACCTACGGGGCAGTTGCCCATACACCCTGTATCAGCATCTCCATTTTGTTTATAAACCGCGATATTGCTTTTTCCTTCAGACACAGAAGTAGGTAGAAAACAACCAACGATAGTATTAGAATTTACAGTAGAACCATTGACGGTAGTGGCAGTCGGATAATACGTGATGTATACTTGGGACAAGCTTCCGAGAGCTGACTGGAATCCAGCCTTTAATTCGCCTACGCTCACCAAAGATGTTATACAATCACTTATTGTAGCGCTAGTGCATGTTGTATTTGGAACAGTAGTGTTGGTACCACATAGAACCATACCAGCATTAACCGACGTAGTCACAGGCGCTGTGGCACCATTACAACCGGCTCCGGCAGCATCCCACGGATAGGCGCTGTGATCAGCATAATATCGGACATTGGCATCTAGGAATTCAACTAAAACATTTTTTGTATTAGCATCATTTGCTTTTTTAAGTTGCTCAAATGGGTCAATGGTGGCAACGAGTGCGGCGGCTAAAATTCCGAGGATTCCGATAACAACTAAAAGCTCAATGAGCGTAAAACCCTTCTTCTGTTTAAAAAGTTTCTTGAGCTTTTTGAGCAGTTTTTTCATGTATATATACCAATCATACTCATATCTAAAAATAATTGTCAAGCCCCTAAGTTAGGATCACTGAATACTGGAAATTAAACTATAAATCGGCGTAATCACCGAGATTATTAAAAAGGCGACCGCAATTCCCAAAACTATCATAATAAATGGTTCCATCGCCGTAGTTAAGGTTTTTACTTTCCCATCAACTTCCCGCTCAAAATATTCTGAAGCCTTACCTAAAGTCTCGTCAACTTTTCCCGTTTGCTCGCCAACTTTTACCAGCTGGATCAAGAGCGGAGGGAATAGGGGATAAGAAGCTAGCGCATCGCCAACGCTGACACCTTTTTCCACTTGCTTAGAAACAGCTGTAATGGCGTTTCTATAGTTAACGTTACCCGTCGTCTCCGCTGTTTCCAAAAGAGCATCTACCACCAAAGTTCCGGTTCCGACCAAAAGCCCCAAAGTCCTGGAAAATTCTGCCAAGATACTTTGTTCCATCAGTTTGCCAAAAATAGGCAATTTTAATTTAAGAGTGTCAATAATTAATCTACCATCCGTTGTTTTTGACCACCTTCTGTAAAAAAACGCGAAAACCGCAATTGCCGCTAAGATAATCGGCCAGGTTGCTACCACCAAGTTTGACAAACCAACCACTATTTGAGTTGGTAAGGGAAGCGGAACGTTTAGATTTTGATACAGAACTGCCAACTGCGGCAGGACAAAAATCATCATAATCACCATCACCGCAACCATCATGATAATGATTATCGCCGGATACATTAACGCCGATTTTATCGTACTTTGCAGCTTAGATTGCTTTTCCAAATTATCCGCCAGCCTTAAAAGCACCTTATCCAAAAGCCCTGACTGTTCACCGGCTTTAATAATGGAAACATAAATATGACTAAAAACTTTTGGATATTTCTCTATCGCCTGAGCAAAAGTTTTCCCTTCTGAAACATCGGCAATAATTGAAGTAATTATCTCAATCAGCGTCTGGTTTTTAACCTGCTCTTTAAGGATCTCCAGTGCCCGCATCAAAGTCAGTCCCGAAGTAAGCATTGAAGAAAGCTGTCTCGTAAAAATTACCAGATCCGTATTCTTAACACTGTTAAAAAAGGGGAGGTCGGCCCAAAACTGATTATCAATTCTTACAATACTTATCGGAATCAAACCTCTTGCCCGAAGATAACCCGCTGTTTCGCCAATATCTTTCGCGTCTAATAATCCCTGCGCTACTTTTCCTTCTTTTGTAATTGCTTTATATCTTAACCTCATATCATCCAACCATGCGCAAAAGCTCCTCGGGTCTTAGCGCGTAGGACTTGGCGGTTTCCAAACTGATTGTCCCGGACAAAACCAAAGAAGCCAGCGATGACTCAAGAGGAATCATGCCGTAATCTTGGGAAGTTTGGATGATTGAGTCAATTAAATGCGTTTTTCCGTCCCTAATGTTACTGGCAATTGCCGAAGTTCCCAGTAGGACTTCAACAGCGGGAATACGACCACCATTTAATTGAGGAATTAGCCTTTGCGAGACGACTCCTTTGAGGGTTGACGCCAACTGAGTTCTGACTTGAGTTTGTTGGTCAGCCGGAAAAGAATCAATAATCCTATCTATAGTCTGCGACGCGGAATTGGTATGCAAGGTTGAAAAAACCAAATGGCCGGTTTCCGCAATGGTCATTGCCGCCGCAATCGTTTCCGGATCCCGCATTTCACCAACCAAAACAACATCAGGATCTTCTCTTAAAGCGCTTCTTAAAGCCATCGCCCAAGAATGAGTATCTAAATCCATTTCTCTTTGCGAAATAATACTTTTTCCAGCCGGATAGACATACTCAATCGGATCTTCAATTGTCAAAATGTGGACAGCTTTTTCTAAGTTTATTTCGTTAATGATGGCCGCTAAAGTAGTTGACTTTCCATGACCGGTAGGTCCGGTCACCAGCACAAAACCCTGCTTTAATTGTGCAAAATTGTGACAAATTTTCGGCATATGCAATTCCTCAATAGTTCTGATTGTTGGTTGTAAAAATCGGAACGCCGCGCTCAAGACTCCGCGCTGATAATAAAGATTGGTTCTAAACCTTCCTAAGGTTCCATAAGCGCCCCCGCCAAAACCAAAAGAAAAATCAATTTCCTTGTTGTTAATTAATAATTCTTTTTGTTCGGGTTTTAGAATTGAAAAAACCATCGTCTCCACTTCCGCAGGCGTTAGCGGGGGATAGTTAGAGAGATAACGAAGCGTTCCGTCAATCCTTAAAGCCGGTGAAACGCCTGGCATCAGATGTAAATCCGAGGCATTATTTTTAATCGTGACATCTAAAAGTTCATTTATCTGCATATTCCCAAAATTTCTAATTGCTCTAATTATTCTAATTTCTAAATGATTTTTAGGTCAATTAGGTTAATTAGAAATTAGGTCAATTTTTACTCTTGTGCTACGCGCAATACTTCCTCAACCGATGTTATGCCTTGCAACACCTTTAAGTAGCCATCTTGCTTCATGGTAATCATTCCCTCCGCAACCGCTTCTTTTTCAATCGCTCCGCTATCCGCTCGTTGCAAAATCAAACTGGCGATTTTTTCCGTTATCGGCAGCGTCTCAAAAATTCCGATTCGCCCAAGATAGCCCGACCCCCCGCATTGATCGCAACCCTTACCTTTATGAAGTCTAATTTCTTTACCAACGAGAAAATATTTGCCCAGAACCGTTTTCATTTCCTCAAGAATTTGAGCTGGCGGAATATAATCAATTTTGCAGTGGTCGCAAATTTTGCGGACAATTCTTTGCCCCAAAACCGCGTTCATGGTTGAAGAGAGTAAAAATGATTCTGCGCCTAAATCCAAAAGCCTTGGAAGTGCGCCGGCCGCATTGGAAGTATGGAGTGTTGAAAAGACTAAATGGCCCGTCAGCGCGGCCTGAATCGCTAATTCGGTTGTCTCTTTATCACGGATTTCTCCAACCAGAATAATATTAGGGTCTTGTCTTAAAAAGGCTCTTAGTCCGTCGGCAAAAGTTAATCCCACCGCCGGATTTATCTGTACCTGATTTATGCCGGCCATTTGGTACTCAATCGGGTCTTCCAAAGTCATAATGTTAACGCGCGTGGTATTTAATTTTTCCAGCACTGAATACAACGTAGTTGTTTTTCCTGAGCCGGTTGGTCCGACAACAATAATAATTCCGTGCGGCCGAAGCATAGCCGTCTCCAAATTTTTTAACGAAGTCCCGGTTAATCCAAGTTCTTGCAAAGAGGGAACTCCGCCGGATTTCCGCAAAAGCCTCATGACGATTTTTTCGCCAAAGGCAGTCGGCAAAATTGAGATACGAAGGTCAACCTCTTTGTCGGCGATTTTGAAATTGAAGCGGCCATCTTGCGGCGTACGGTGTTCGTCGATTTTCATTTCCGATAAAATTTTGATGCGGGAAATTACCGCCTCCTGCACGGTTTTGGGCAAACTTAACCGATCGTACAAAATACCGTCAATTCTATAACGCACGCGGACCCGGTCTTCCTGCGGCTCGATGTGTACATCCGAAGCGCGCGAAGTAACGGCGTATTCAAGGATGGTCGAAACGATTTTGGCAATCGGCGCTTCTTTAATGATTTCGGCGATTTGCGTT
>DATKGY010000008.1:0-4769 GCA_035510535.1 Patescibacteria group bacterium | reverse complement strand
GCTTGTCTTGAAGAAAAATTTCTCTTATAATCCATGAATGACTAAGGCCAAAGCCCAAAAGGAAGAACAGGAATGGGATAAATATTGGACCAAGAAAAAAACCAAATCCCAAACCCTTTACAGAATTATTGCGAGTCTTTATCGGGATTTAATTATTAAGCGAGCGCTCAATTATTTTATTGAGAAGGAATTTGCAAGCGGCACCAAGCTCTTGCATGCCGGCTCAGGCGCCGGACAAGTCGATAAAGATATCGTCGGAAAATTTAACGTCACCGCGTTGGATATTTCCGGTGAAGCTTTAAAACTTTATAAAACATTAAACGGCGGAAAAGCCAAGCTGATGAAAGCCAGCATTTTTGCAATCCCTGCAAAAACATCGACATTTGACGGCGTTTATAATTTAGGCGTGATGGAACATTTTACCAAAGAGGAAGATAAAAGAATCTTGATTGAACTAAGACGGGTTTTAAAACCAAACGCTAAAATCGTCCTCTTTTGGCCTCCAAAATACGGCCCGACAGTGCTTTTTTTGAATACAACCCATTTTGTTTTAAATAAAATATTGGGGATGAATATTAGACTTCATCCGGAAGAAATCTCGCTGGTTGAATCGAAAAAACAGGTTAAACAGATTTTGCAAGAATCCGGTTTTAAGTTGATGCAGTTTTATTTTGGTCCCAAAGACTTATTCACTCACTGCATCGTTGTTGCCAAAAAAATTTAAGGGTTGGTAATAAAAGTCTGGCAAAATTGCTGCGCCGACTGGTTTTCAATTCCGAAATCGCTAATTTTAAGATCAGTTGGATATCTCTTCAAGTTAAAATTCTGACAAATTTTGTCGTTATAAATATTAAAACTCGGTCCTCCATCCGACAGCCGTGCAATAACAACCCGCTTGTAATCTGCCTTTAATGGTCCGCAGTTAAAATCATAAAGAATCAATGAACTCATTTTACTTGGATCAATCGTATTGTTACAACCCAAAAATTGAACATTTTTAAAATTAAAGTTATTCGTTTTGTATAATAATTTTATTAATGCAATTGTGTTTTTGTTGTAACTGTTGGTATAAAAAAGATATTTTTTGAAAACTTCCGGAACGGCCGGAGAATAAATTATAACTGGCTTCCCATTTTGGCTAGCTAGTGATGCATATTTCGCTAAAAGTCTGACCGGAAAATCAAAATTTCCCTGCAGAGGAAATTGGAGAAAATAAGTATTCATAAAGTTAAGAAAGAACAGTAAGTAAAGGAAAACTATAGCTGCCGGAGCTACGTAAGAATACCACTTTTTTTGGCATAAGCGAAGCATTTCGTCTATCCCAACGGCAATCAAAATTATGGCAAAAGGAAAAAATAAAACCATATGCGGAGCGAAGTTTTCTAAACCTGCGCTATGAAAAACATGGGGTAAAATAGCGACAAAGATAAGAATCACTAAGAGAAAGAATAATTTAGCTTTTCGTTTATAAGCCGCCGCTAGACCAAAAATTAAGAATAATGCGTCTAAAACATAGAATAACCCATGCCTAAAAAGCGCAAAGAAGTTATCCCCCATCAAGAATAAGTAGCTAAAAGAAGTAGTGTCAAAGGTCTTTAAAACAATTATCTGTAAATATTCCGCTATTTTATTTTCAAAAATATTCAATAATGGACTGCGCATGGTTACCTTCCTAATGGCATCAACCTGATCTATCAAAACCGGAGAATTAGGTGTAAATATCTCGCTAAGACGTGCGTTTGGAGTCTGTCCGAGAGTAAAAACATATACTCCGACGATTAAAATGCAAAAGCCAAAAACGACTAGATATTGCTTTAAAAATTGTCTTTTATTAATAGAGTAGCAATACGCAATAACGATTAGAATTAGCGGAAGAAAGATTAGTTTTGTCGCGATATAAGAGTAAAAAGCCAGATACAAAACGGGCACTGACCACAAAATTTTCCAGCCCTTGGCTTTAAGCAGAATAAAGATGGCGATCAAAAAGAATAGAGTCACCGGGACTTGTTCGTAATCTGTCCTGCCGATGTAAATTAACCATGGATTAATCGCCGCGACCAAGCCGGCGATTATCCCTACCCTACTCCCGAAAAACTCTTTAGCAATTAAGTAGATAAATATTACCGTTAGGACGCTTAAGAAAGCGAAAGTAATTCTGGCGTTTAGGAGCGAGAATTGCAGCAGTCCGACCACCGGCGTCAGCAACAAATAAGGCAACTCTGCTTGGGGCGTGGTATAAGCTGGGTAATGGAAAATAAAAGCGCTCATTGGATTCCACGTACCGCTAATATCACTGCCGGTTAAAAAGATGGCTTTGGCGTTAAAAACATAGGTCAGCTCGTCTCCGCCGATGCCGATTGGAATCCTATCAAGCCACAAAAACCTTAGAATTGAAGCCAAAATAACTATCAATAAAATGAAGATAACTTCTTTATTTATTTTTCGTATATATCCCATACTATTTCTGGACTATCGTATTCCTTTATTTGACTGGTGGGTTTTTGCTTGTATTTGCAATTGGCAGAAGAGATATAAGTTACATCTGTGGGAATTTGTGCTAAACAACCGTCGTAGAAAGTAATATTGGCAAATTTGATTGGGATTTTGTTGATATTTTCCTGCACCAATTTCGGGTCTAATTGATTATAAAAAGCGTAGTGCATAAAAGTATTTACCGTTGCTCCCGAAACCACCACTGCTTTGTTTTGTGCTTGATAAACATTTATTTTGCACACTAAATCCTGCGTTGATTTAGAAAAATATTTAGCGTTAGTCCTTGACCAGTCAAAATAGTATTGGGAAAGATATCCAACAACCGCATAAAGATAAAAAATAGCGATCACGGCAAAAATTAAATACCGGTAATTTCTCTTCTTGAAAATTGTGACTAAGTAATAGATACCCGCGCCGACAAATGTGCACAGCCAAAAAAGAGTAAAACCGGCCCGGGAGGTCCAAGTCGGATTACCTATCCCCAAAGCCGACGGCAAAGGCGAAATTAGAAGCAGTCCCAAAATTAGCAAAAACTCTTTCCTTTTTTTAAGAAAAAGGTAAAACGCCCCCAAAAGACAAAGCGGCAGTTCAAAAAGATAAAGTTCCCCTCTCCCCCAGATTGAATATATACCATTAGCCTCTTGGTTTAAAAATAAATACTGTGGTGAAAAAGTAGTCAGATAACTAGTAGAAGCGACCCGCAACCAATAGGTAAACTTGTTATGGTAAAGGGTTTTAATTAGATTTGGCTCCTGTGACGCCCGTCTTTCCAGCTCAACCGCTTGCGAAGTTGTCGCTTTATCCTGAAAAAAGAAAAAACTGCCGTTAACCGCCGAGTAAGAAGTACCTCCCTTAGCAACGCTTAAAAACCAAAACGAACCAAAAGCGACCACAATTGTGGCTAAAATTATAAAGAAATGTTTTTTGGTTAGAAGTTTGAAATTGTACCAAGTGAGAATAATTAGAATCGGGATTAAAATAATTTTAACGGCTGCATAGGTATAAAACCCTAGAAAGAAAAAAATCATTGAGAGCAAAAAAACTGAGGTTCTTTTTTTGGCATATAAGAATAACAGAATGCCGACAAGATACATTAAAACCGCCACATCAATTTCAATCGCAAATCTTGTCATCTGCAAACTCCAAACGGAAACCGACAGCGAAAATGAAGCCAAAAGAGCAATTTTGTCATTATTGAGAATCTTTTTTAAGATAAAATACAAAGTAACTACCGATAAAATTCCTGAAAGGGCAAACGGCAATCTGGCGGTAAAAGTATTCAATTTTAAGAAGAGAAAAAATATGCCGGAGAGATAAATCGGAACCTGCCCATAGGTACTTGCCCCATCCATCTTAAAGACCAAAGGTAAAAAGTTTCCGAAAGCATCTCTGCCGGTGTGAGCAATCGAATAACCACTATAAACGAGCCTGATTTCATCGTCGGACATGCTGATAGGGACACTCCCCAATTGCCACAACCTAAGAACCGAAGCCAAAAAAACAATTAAAAATAAAGGCAGGAGCGCTAATAAATTCTTTTTCGATAGCATTATCCTAATAATATCATAAAGGAGGTTTATTTTGGTCTTACCAGACTTGTTTTTGTTCTCCTACGGAAAGTATTGGCGAAGAACCTTCCGGAGAAGCTTCATTACCAGCATCTTCTGTTGGAACTACTCTCCTTTGAAGCGGGGGAACTGCCATTGAACCCTCATCAATTTCAAGTCTTTCAGCTCTCCGTGCAAAAGGCTCTGCGGCCTTAATAACATCACCAAGCGCTACTCTTTCTTGATCTGGACTACCATGACCTGCCATATTACCCGCGATAGTATCATTGCATAATTACTTTGTAAAGTGGCCACAAAAAATCCCCCACATTTAATGTGAGGGATGAATTGAAAACAGAAAATTTCTGGCAATGACCCATTGTCCCAACATAATGTTAGTATCGTAGGCGCTGAAACGTTTCACTTCTCTGTTCGGAATGGGAAGAGGTGGTGCCGCTTCGCACAAATTACCAGAAAATTTCTATCTTCAATTGTCAAATTGCTTTTGCAAAGTTATAAATTACGAGTTATAAATTATAAGTTTGACTTATAACTTAGCACTTATAACTAATAACTGGAACCGTTGGTTCCTTGAAGGTGAAGAGAAGGATACTTAATCTACTCTAAAAACCATTAGTACGGGTAGGCTCAACACTTTACAGTGCTTCCACCGCCCGCCTATCAACCTCGTAGTCTACAAGGGGTTTTATCCAGCTTACGCTGAAACGA
>DATKGY010000007.1:0-38486 GCA_035510535.1 Patescibacteria group bacterium | reverse complement strand
ATTGGATTATTTATCTGATGGGGTTCCTTGATGAAATATCATTCTCCACTTTCCATTTTCATTCTTCCATATTGAACTTCTCATCGAATAACTTACTTTTCCTGTCTCAACAACTGTCTTTTCTGTCTTAAATAAAGTCTGGACCATACCCAAACAAAGCACATTAATTCTAAAACCGGTCATAACAAATTTTATTTCCGGAGCCACTGGCAAGTTAACCAAGCAGTCCTTTTTAAAAGTCACCAGTCCTGAACTCGTTATCTCGTAAAAATCATCGGATATTAATTCGTCTAGCTTCTCTATTGATTTCCGGACTTCCGGCTTTTGAAACTCACTTTCCAAACTAAATATAATTTTTTCTAAATTTTCTTCCATATCAAAAAATTATAGCAGATATTTACTCCGCTTTTTGCACTTTTGCAAGTCCTTCGCTTCGGCTACAGCCCGCTGTCAAATTTCTTTATTTATAAATCTCGTGGGTGCCCACCGAATGAAACCAAACAACATCTTTTCCGGCAAATTCAAAAATAATCCGGTATTGATAGTCTATTGAAAAAGAATAATATTCCTTTAGCTTTCCCGTAAGCTTATGCGTTTTAAGGCTTGGTTCAAATAGATCCTTTCGGAAGATTTTTTCCTTTTTCTCAGCAAGTTTCTTAACTTTAAGAGATAATTTCTTGTACTCCTTGGCAAACTTAGTGGAGTAAATTATTTTCATCTAATAAATTCAGCGAAGTTCAGAAAGAGAAGTTAAAACTTTACCTTTTCCCATCTTTAATTCTTTTCTGCTTTCTTCTAATTCTTTTACTGCCTTAGTTTCCATCCAATTTCTTAGCAAAGTTCTAAAAAATTCACTAGTGCTAGCATAATTCCCAGAGGAAACTTCTGTTTTAACAACAGCATCAAGTTGAATTGGCAAGGAAATATTTACTATCGCTCTCATATGTAACAAATTGTATTACAAAACGAACAGCCTGTCAACCCCTTCTATCCAAAATCAATCATCGCCCAACATTAAAAATTAGAAATTAGGAATTAGAAATTTTCGCGTGCTCCCCTTTTTACCTCTTGTCAAATGAGGTTATTTTCAGCTGAATTTCAAGTTTTGATGACATTATTTAGTGCTATACTTTTATCATGAAACTGAAGTTGCCAAATCTTCCTAAATTACCTCATTTCTCCCGATTAAACCCTGAACCGGTCAAAAAAATTGTCGCCTTTCTAATTAAACATAAAATTGCGATTACAATCTTACTTTCCGTGATTGCTTTTATTGTGGTCGCCATGTGGTACAGGGGCTATCTGCTGTCCAAAATGAACTCAACTTCACAAAATTCTAATGATGAAATTTTTAATTCCACCAAATCCAATAATCCCCTTCCAACTATTGCCATCCCAACATCTGCTCCCGACGACAATGTTGATAATTCCAATTCTGATAATGTCGTTATCCCAACGCCTTTCCCGACTTTCGCGCCGCTGCCAACCATCGCTCCGTTAGTAATTACAACTCCGACCACTTCCAGCTCTAGCAACTCAAATTGCACTACCGGCTCCGGCACACCCAATTCATGGTATTCCGACGTTTATCCAAATCCTTCGGCTGCATCAACCAATACCGGCTCCATTACCATGTATGTTTATATCCGCGACTGTAACGGAAACACTGCACCGGTTTCTGACAAGCTAAACATTTCTTTAAGTTCGGGCGATTCCAACACGCAAATTAACGGCAATAATCTTCCTTATGCCGTGACTACGCAAAACGGAATCGCCAGTTTTACCGTTGCCTCGCAGGTTAACGGAACCGTCACCTTGGTTGTGCAGGATACTACCAGCAATTTTACCGTTACCAACGTTAATAACAACAATCCCAGCATCACGTTTAATAATAGCGGTGGCTCTTCTTCCAGCGGAAATACTAATTGCGCAACCGCCAACGACACACCAAATTCTTGGTACTCGGATTATTATCCGGCCTCGCCGGTTTCCGCCAATACCGGCGCAACCGTAACAATTACTGTCCACATCCGCGATTGCAGCGAGGCTGACGTTTCCTCCGATAACGTTACTATGACACAAACCTCCAGCGACTCAAGCCTTGCTATCAATGGCTCTTCCTCGCCGGTGACTGTCCAAGCGCAAAATGGTGTCGTAACTTTTACGGTTACTTCACAAAATGCGGGAACCGATACTTTTACGATTCAAGATACAACCGGCAACTTTGTTGTTACTGACGTCCATAATGCTTCTCTGAGTATTGCTTTCAGCGGTTCGTCAACTGTCACTCCGACGCCAACGCCGACCGATACCCCAACTCCTACTCCGACGCCGACCGATACCCCAACACCGACTGGTTCAGGATGATGTAAATTCTTTATCTTTTGTCAAATTAAAAATACTCAGCTTTTTCTAAGAAATTTTCTTTACGATAGATTTCTGACCAAAAAAGGAGGTGAATATGAAAAAGCAAAAAATTACAGTCGTCTTAACAATTCTCACGCTTTTAACAACCGCTTTGTTTGTTGTACAACCTGTTTTTGCTCAAACAACAACCAATAATAAGCCCAACTTTTTCCAAGGCTTAATTACTTTTATTGAGCAAAAATTTGGCCTTGATAAAACTCAGGTTGCGACAGCGATCAGTCAATATAAAAGTCAGGTAAAAGCAAACGTTACGCCGCGCCCAACACTGACGCCGGCGCAAATCCAAGCGCAAGAAAAAGCCAGGCTTGATAAACTGGTTTCCTCCGGAAAAATAACCAGCGATCAGGAAACAGCAATCTTGGCCGAGCTTAATACTTTAAACGCTCAATTGAATGGCTTGACTGGAACCCAAAGAAAAACTCAAATGCAAACAATACAAAGTGAGTTAAAAACCTGGGCGCAAACCAATGGCATTAACCTAAATTACATACCAATGTTTGCAGGATTTGGCGGATCAAGAGGAGGAGTGAATGGCAACGGTTTCCATGGAAGATTTGGACCAAAACCAACTGCAACTCCATCTTCGTAAAACAGGGTTATTTTTCGACGTCTTTGGCGGCTTTTCGGTAATTGCAATAATCACAATCAGGCGAACTTGCCGGAATTTGGTTTGAATTTAATAAGTCATACGCATCCAGAACCGCTTTTTCGACCCACGAATCGTCGCCGACATAAGGAAGAATTTTAATGTCAAATTCCAGTTTCGCGTCAAACCCGTCGCCGTCGGTTTTGCCGTTACAGTAAACAAAATACCCTGTTTTGGCGACTTTGAAATTATTCATTCTGAACAGCCACCGATAAATTTCCATCTGCCGCTTGTAACCGATTTGCCACTCTGCATCCAAACTAACCTCTTCCTCTTTTGAGGTTGCTTTATAGTCAACGACGATTAATTCTCCGCTTGGATTTTGCCAGATGTCATCCACTCCTCCGGTAATAACTAAATTAGTATTTGGCATTGCATAAGTGATGCCTTTAAACGGGTCACGCCACTGGTCTAATTTCTCGCTGCTATAAGGAATAGCGTCAATTCCAAACTTGGTCATTAGAGGATGCGGCTCCCCTTTCTCCCGCAAAACATCAAACTCTTTTTTCAAAAGCTTATCGACGGCGGAATTTAGGGAAAACGGATATCCCGGCGGCTGGGCCACGCCTAGCTTTCTATCCAGATAAAAACAGCGCGGGCAATTTAAAAACAAATCCAGTTTTGAACGGCTTAACCGGAATGGAATATCCAAACTCGCATCGTATAGATTTCCTTTTCTTCTCGGATTGTAATAAGCGGACATGTCAATTATTCTCTCACAAAACAAGGATTACCGCCAGAGGAAGTTAATAAAACTTGTAATTTTTGGCGATTTAATTCATGCTAATAATGCGATGAACTTAGAACTGCCCGAAGATAAACTTAAAGATTTGGAGCTTAAAGCCAACCAAGCCCGCCAATTAGTAATTGAAATGCTTCTTGAAGCAGGCAGCGGACATTCCGCCGGAAGTTTAGGCATGGCCGACATTTTTACCGCCTTTTATTTTCACATTTTAAAACATGATCCCAAAGATCCAAACTGGGTGGACCGCGACCGCTTAATTTTGTCTAATGGCCACATCTGCCCCATCCGCTATGCCTTGATGGCGATGAGCGGCTATTTTCCAATTAATGAACTGAAAACATTGCGCAAAATTGATTCAAGACTGCAAGGTCACCCCTACCGCACTTTGCTTCCCGGATTAGAAACTACTTCCGGACCTTTAGGTGAGGGCATTTCGCAAGCAATCGGCATTGCTTTAGCGGCCAAACTGGACCGTAAAAATTATCA
Source organism: Patescibacteria group bacterium (assembly GCA_035510535.1). Taxonomy (GTDB): domain Bacteria; phylum Patescibacteriota; class Microgenomatia; order Levybacterales; family UBA12049; genus DATKGX01. The sequence continues at coordinate 34,182 of DATKGY010000007.1, read as the reverse complement.
TACTTACGTTATCGCCTCTGACGGAGAAATGGAAGAAGGTAATACCTGGGAAGCATTAATGTTCGCCGGCAAAAATCGGCTGAACAATCTAACGCTAATAATTGACCGGAATAATATTCAAATTGACGGTTTTACCGAAGAAGTCATGCCGCTTGAACCATTGAAAAATAAAATTGAAGCTTTTAACTGGCACGTTTTGGAAGTTGACGGCAATAATATTTCCGCTTTTGTTGATGCCATCAGGAATGCCCACGCAGTGTTTGAAAAGCCGACTGTAATTATCGCCAACACCATTCCGGGCATGGGAGTTTCGTTCATGGAAAATAAAGTTGACTGGCACGGCAAAGTACCAAGCTCTGAACAAGCCAAAAAAGCAATGATTGAACTTAAAACTTTACAAGGAAGAATAAATAAAAATTAACCTAATTGCTCTAATTAACCTAATTTCTAGAGTTTTGAACTTGAAAATTGAGAATTGATTAGAAATTAAAAATTAGGAATTAGAAATTTCGATTATGTTGAACCCTAATTTCAAACTTAATGAAAAATTATTCGAAGAAGTAGTCGAGACACGTGCTGTCAGAGACGGTTTTGGACAAGCTTTACTTGAGCTGGGGGAAACAAATCCCAATGTGGTGGTTTTGACTGCAGATTTATCCGAATCAACCAGATGTGAACAATTTGCCCAAAAATTTCCCGAGCGCTTTTTTGAAGTCGGCGTGGCCGAACAAAACATGGTCGCCATCGCCGCCGGCCTGGCAGTCAGCGGCAAAATCCCCTTCGCTTCCTCATATGCGGTTTTTTCTCCCGGAAAGAATCTGGAGACTATCCGAACCACCATCGCTTGCAACGGCGCTAATGTTAAAATTGCCGGTCATCACGCCGGAATTTTAACCGGCCCGGACGGCGCTACCCATCAAGCTACCGAAGACATCGCGATTATGCGCACTTTGCCGGGCATGACAATTTTTTCTCCCTGCGATGTCATTGAAGCCAAAAAAGTCACGCTTGAAGCGGCTAAAATCGACGGCCCGGTTTATCTAAGATTTTCCCGCGCCGCAACACCAATCATCACCACCAATGAAACTCCGTTTGACAAAAATATCCAAACTTTCTGGGAAGCCGAAAGCCCCAAAGCGGTTATTTTTGCCACCGGTTATCTAGTTTACTACGCCCTACTCGCCGCCAAACAATTGAAGGAATCCGGAACGCAAGTTTTAGTCGCCAATGTCTCCACGCTTAAGCCGGTTGACGAGGAAACAATTGTAAAATTAGCGCAGCAAACCGGCGCGGTTGTTACTGTTGAAGACCACCAAATTGCCGGGGGTCTTGGTGGATTAATCGCCGAGGTTTTGGCCAAAAAACTACCAACGCCAATCGAATTTGTGGGGCTTAAAGATACTTTCGCCGAGTCCGGCCAACCGGAAGAACTGATAAAAAAGTACCAACTCGACGACAAAGCCATCACTAATGCTGTTAAAAGAGTTATTTTAAGAAGTTAAAGTGAAAACTTTATAAAGATTCTGAAAGTTTTTACTGACGGTCTGGATTACTTCCGCTTTGCCGATTTCACCCTGATGAAATTTTTCAATCGCCTGCCAGAACACCGTCCGGCCAACCGCAAATCCGATCACGCCTTCCACTTTTGCCCCAGTTTCGAACACCTCCTCTTTTGCTCCAACCTCCAGCCACTTTTCCACTTCTTCTTCCCGCGCTCCCCTGCCCAAAATTATTAAATTGACATTTTCTCTGCCGCCGCGTTTTATCGTTTGAATAATTTCTTTATAATCCTCTTCTTTCTCAAATCCTTCCAACTTCCAAATATCCGGCTCTATACCAAAATCCTGAAAATCCTTCACAACTTCCGCCGCCAAAACCGGCCTCATCTTCCGCTCAAAACCTAATTGCGAACCCGCGTCCTTAAGCTGTGCTTCGATCGGAATAATGAGAACTTCCAGTAAAAACTTATGATTATGTTCGCGGCAGTAATCAGATAATTCTTTTAGTTTGGTCTTTTGTCTTTGCTTCGCATCATCCGCGTCGCTGGGATTAAACCGCACCAGCGCTTTCACAAAGCTTGGATGAAATCTTTCAATATGCTGCCCAAAATCTGTATATTGAAAATCAAACTCCGCCTGTCCGCTTTTTTCCACCGGCAAAAGCGTAATATAACCATTGTGTAAAGCATCGATCAAAATCTCTGCTCCAAATTCTTCGTCGCAAAGAATCGCTGCTGATTCCGTTGGAATTAATTTTTCCACCGCGTCCTTAAAGCCTTTGTAAACAAGCATTTTGAGCTCCCTGATCGCTTCCTTCTCTTGTGGATTTAGATCGGTAATTGAGTCTTTGCCGAATATTTTTTTGGCGAAAGTTGTCCGATGGTCAAACGGCAAAATGTACAGTGGTTTTGTATACCCTAAGTTTGTAAAATCTAGCACAATTTTAGTCTGACGCCATCTTGCAGTTTTGTCAATGTTGAAGCTTTAGAAGAATCGCATTCCCATTTGCTGGGCGACCAAAATTAAAACTGTTATAAGAACAAAAAGTAGAAATAAGAAAAACGTCCAGGAATGGAAATTCACGCCAATACCATTATCTCTCTTCGTCTTTCTGACACCCGTTGTTTTCTTTTTGAGAACTTTTTTCTTTGCCATTTTTTACTCCTAACTTATTATGTACATAAGTTTTACCTCTTGACAAGCCCCCAAAAATTACACTACCCTAAAAGATGTCATTATGAGTATTAAGTTTATTTTTGTTGGTAAAAAAGAGTCCTCGCAAACGCAAAACGCGCTCCAAACCGAATCTTCGTCACAAGCTTCTTCGCCACTTGACCGCCGGGAAAGATTACTAAAGTGGACCCGAAGACAATCTTCTAGAAGCTAGTTTCTGCCTGTCTCGCTCGCCTCGCTGCGAAGCGGGCCGACGGGCGGATCCTCTACCTTATATCCCATCGCCAGTATTTTTTCTCTGATTTTATCGGCCTCGGTAAATTTCTTTTCTTTTCTTAACGCTTCCCGCTCATCAAGCATTTTTTGAACTTCCGGTGGCACTTTTTCCTGCTTTCGCACTAGCAATTTCGAATTATCAAGCGATAAACCTAATACTTCATCGAATTTGAGCACCGTCGCTAACTTTTCTGAATTTGATTTGCCTGACCGCACCACTTCCCAAAGAATCGCTAAAGCTTTAGGCATATTCAAATCATCGTTTATCGCTTCCGTGAATTGATCTTCGTATTCGGGGACTGAATTTGAACTTTGAACGTAACCGGCAATTTCTTTTCTTAAGCGGTTGAGCGCGTTTTGCGCCGCCTCCAACGCTTCGAAAGTAAAGTTCATCTCCTGTCGGTAATGCGTCTGTAGATAGAGATAGCGAAGAGCTAAAGGATCATATCCGCGGTCAATAATTTGCTCAACCGTATAAATATTTTGCAAAGATTTGCTCATTTTTTCTCCCTCAATTTGCAAAAACGCGTGATGAACCCAGTATTTTACAAATGGTTTACCCGTTGCCGCCTCGCTTTGGGCAATTTCGTTGGTGTGATGAATGTTAATATGGTCAATGCCACCGGTATGAATATCAAAAGTATCTCCCAAAGCCTTCATCGACATTGCCGAGCACTCGATATGCCATCCCGGAAAACCCATGCCCCACGGGCTTTCCCATTCCATCTGCCGCTTTTCATCTTTTGGCGAAAATTTCCACAGCGCAAAGTCTGAAACATTTTTCTTCTCCCCCATCTCAATTCTTGCGCCGGCTCTTAACTCTTCCGGATTCTGGCGGGAAAGTTTAAAATAGTCCGGAAACTTTGCAGTATCAAAATAAATTCCGTCGGAAGTCTGATATGTAAAGCCTTTTTCTTCGAGAACTTGAACAAGCGCTATTTGCTCTTTAATAAAATCTGTGGCATGCATTAAGTCTTTGGGCAATTGAATATTTAATTCTTGGCAGGAGTTTTTGAATTGCTCCTCAAACATTTTGGCGATGTCCCAAACGCTTTTGCCAAATTTCTTGGCACCCTTTTCCATTTTGTCCTCGCCGGTATCGGAATCGGAAACCAAATGCCCAACATCGGTAATATTCATAACGTGATGAACTTGGAAACCATTATATTTTAGAATTCTGATCAAAATATCATCACCAACATATCTTCGCATGTGACCGATGTGTTGATAATCATAGACTGTTGGTCCGCAGGAATACATTCCAACTTTTGGCGGATTTAGTGGTTTAAAATCTTCGACTTGGTGAGAAAGTGTATTATAAATTTTCATTCTGATTCTTTCTCCTTATTTATACTAAATACTTACTACTAAATACTAGATACTAATTTATCCTGCCACACCTCTGTTTGCTTCAACCGCTCTCTGGGCTCGCGAAGTTGCAATGTCCTGCTTTTCTTTGGCTTTTTTTTCTTCCAACTCCATTTTTTTCTGTTGCTCTTCTTTCTCCTGTTTCTCAACTCTTTCGGCGGCACCTTCCTCTTCGCCTTGTCCCGGCTTTTTCTTTTCATAAGCAATTAACGGTTCATAATATTCTGTCTGATGTAATTCCTGTCTCAATTTTTGTAATTTAGCTTGAGCTTCCGCGTCGCTTTTTTGTTTATCAACAGGTGAAACTTTTTGATTATCATCGGACGGGGCATAAAACTCTTTAACTAATTCTATTGTTTCGGGAGTTGACGCCGCCTGAGGGATTGCCGGCTCACCTGATGGCGGTGATTGAACTTGAGTTTGGTTTTGCGCTTGAGTCTGAGCTTTCCCTTGCGCGTCCGGACTCGCTTCCGGTTTTACGCCAATTTGACTTGTGACTGAACCGGCGATGTCAGACACTGCGCTTTTGACTGTATTTTGCACCGTCTGTTGTCCCTTCTCCAGCATTTCCCCAAAAAATCCATTTTTATCCATATATCTATCTTAGCAATTTGAGGTTTTTATTAAAAGAGGTTATAAAATTAGCGTTTCTTGTCTAAATTACGAGCTTTATCTGCTTCGTACTTTTGACGCTCTCTAACCGTTTTCAATTCTTTCCATCCTTCTAGAAAAAAATGAAGCTCCCTATATGGATAAGTATCTGATATAGCATAATGAATTACACAATTAGTGTGTCCCTGTTGGAAAATTCTTTCGCGCCTTCCGAGAGGAATCGTTTTATCTGCCAATTCACTCGTACTTCCTTTGTACTCGACTTCAATAGAATCAAATTTTTGTATCCTCTCTCCACTTACTCTATACCAAACATCTGTCCCACCACTCCACTCAGGCCCAACGCGGAAATGTTCTTCCCGCCATCGAACACGACCTTGTCTTAGTTCCCCTGGAGTTCTCGCTTCACCTACAGTTGTTTCTAGAGTTGCCTGCATATTGAAGCGAATTGTAATACACTATGAGTTATTTGTCAACAATTATTTTATATTTAACTGAATTAAGACAACTCGTATCGATCTAAGCGCAAATTTTTGGGGAAATTTTAATATTCATTTCTCCCCTCCATGGCTCGTTGAAGTGTGGTGTCGTCGGCGTATTCTAAATCCGCGCCAACAGGAAGTCCTCTACCAATCCGCGTTATCTTGAGATCCGGATTTTGCGCTTTAAGCTGTTTGGCAATATACATCGCCGTTGCTTCTCCTTCCATCGTCGGATTCGTCGCCAGTATAACTTCCTTGATTCTTGACTGCTGATTCTTAATTCTTGCGACCAACGGAGCAATAAATATTTCATCCGGACCAATGTTATTCAAAGGATCTATCTCTCCGTGCAAAACAAAATATACTCCTTTGTAACCACGACCTTTCTCAAGCGCTAGAACATCTAGAGGTTGCTCCACCACGCAAAGTATTGACTGATCACGTTGTGGATCACTGCAAATACTGCAGGGATCTACATCATCAATCATGTTGCAGACGGAACACAAAATAGTATCATTTTTTAGCTTCTGAACCGAACTGGCAAACTCATCCAACTCACCTTGTGGGACATGTAAAAGATAAAAGGTTAAGCGTTGGGCGGTTTTCGGGCCAATGCCCGGAAGTTTTTCGAAAGACTCAATTAGATTTTGGATTGCTTTAGGTATAACCATAATAATGTCGCTCCGCTCCAATTTTTAATTCACAATTTTTAATTTTTAATGAATTTCCAATGCACTAATTTTTAAACATTTAGATTTATGATTTGATTAGAAATTAAGAATTAGAAATTAGAAATTTTTAGAGCTTCCGCTGCCACTTCAGCAATTGAAACTACTTCCAGCTTTGGAAAAAGAAAATAAATAGGCATGACAATCGTATCGGAGACTACTACTTTTTCAATTTTTGATTTTTGTAAAAGCTCATCTGTTCCTTTGGAAAAAACCGCGTGAGTGGCATAAGCAAAAACTTTAATCGCTCCGTTTTTAACTAATAATTCTGCCGCGTCAACCATTGTTATGCCGGTGGAAATCATGTCATCGACAATGACGGCAATTTTCCCCCGCACATCTCCATTCAATCCAGAATCATTAATTTCTCCATTTACTAAATCACGATTTTTTTCAATTGTTGCGTATGGAATATTGCCTAACATTTCGGAAATTTCTTTTATCCTCCTTATTCCGCCCATGTCCGGAGAAACTAAGACGATTTCATTTAATTTAAATTCTTTCTTTATCTTTTCTGCGAAAATAGGTAACGCAGATAAGTGTATTACTGGTATGGAAAAAAGTTCGGGAATCCGTATTGAATGTAAATCAAAAGCAATAAACTTATCGACGCCAGTTGCTTCAAGTAGTTTTATCATTACCTCTAATGAAACATCCTCTCCGTCTCTAAAGACATGATCCTGTCTTGAGTAGCCCATATATGGCATTGCCACAGTAACACTTTTAGCTCCGCTTCTCTTTAAAGCATCTACCATTATAAAAACCTCCATGTAAGCTTCATCCGGTAGAAGAGCTGTGGAGTGAACAATAACACAATCTTGATCTAGTACATTCTCCCTAATCCTGATACGTTTTTCTCCATCAGGGAATCGAAAGACTTCCGCGACAGAAGCCTCCTTATTTAAACGCTTTGCTATCCTGCTTGCTAAAACCTTACTTAAGGAACCACCAAAAATCAACATAAGTTTATTATACTACCTAAGCAATTACTGGCCGCCGCCCAAAAGACTGGAAAGTCCTCCTTGCATGGTCGCTAATTTTCTGGCCGCCACTTCTTGAGATTTTTTAACCGCTTCGTTAATCGCTTCTTTAATGTCGTCGTCCGACCGGCCGTTAACCCTAATATCTTTAATTTTTTGGTCGCCGGTAATCACGATTTGGACGCCGTTTTTATCAACGCTGACTTCTTCGGCCTGCAATTCTTTTTGGATTTGCATCGCCTGATCCCGCATTTTTTTAAGTTCCCCGAGTTGGGAAAATGGATTATTCACTATTTATCACCTCCTAAAATGTAAACTTCAATCTGTTTCCCGAAAATTTTATCTGCCGAATCTTTTAATATCTTCATCGCTTTTTGCTCTTCCAGTTTCTCTTTGTGGAACCTTGAGCTGGCGATTATATTGAGTATGTTATTTTTAATCTCCTCGGCACTGCAACTTCTTAAAAGTCCGGCAACTAACGGATTCTGAACTTTCACTTCGTTAATTAATTCTATTAATACATTATTTCTGGCGTTGCGAGGTAATCCATTCTGAGGCGAATCGAAAGTCGACACACTCTTGTTCACAGAATTCAAAGAAAGACTTTCGTTTAGCGAGCGGCGTGGACTTGATGTTTTTGTTGAAGCCGGGCGAGCGTCATCCGAAGAATGCGATTCCCGAGCAACGCCTTGTTCAGATAGCGACCTCAGCGTACCACCATTTTCTCCCCACTCCAAAATCACCAACTCTAATGGCATTTGTGATAAAACCGCCGACTTTGTTTCCAGATATGCAGCCGTTAATAATTGAAATAATCTCCGGATTTCCGAAAGCTCAAGTATCGGCTCTTTCTCCGTTTTTTCCACCCCCACTTTCTGCAAAAGCATTAAGTGCAATTTGCCCATCAACTCTTCAATAAAATATTTAAAATCCATTCCCTGCTTTGCCAATTCTTTACAAATCGCAATTCCCCTCTTTGTGTCTTTTTGGATAAGCGCTTCCAGCATCTGTGAAACATTGTCCGCAATTCCCGAATTATTATATTTTTCATCCACCAAATCGGAGGTAATGGTTTTTCTGCCGGCAAAAATAGCCACCTCTTCCAATAACTTTGCGCCGTCCCGGAAACTGCCGTCGGACAATTTGGCGATTTCCAGAAGCGCTTCTTTGTCAGCTTTTATTTCTTCCGCTTTAATAATTCTTAGCAGGGAACGCACTAATTCTTCATTGGTAGCGCGAGTGAAATTAATTTTAAAACACCTTGAAGCAATGGTCGCCGGCACTTTATGCTGTTCGGTGGTACAAAGAATAAAAACCGCGTGACTGGGCGGTTCTTCCAAAGTTTTTAAAAGCGCATTAAATGCTTCGGTCGTCAGCATATGGACTTCGTCAATGATGTAGATTTTTTTTGCGGCCTTAAACGGGGCTAATTTTATCTTTTCTTTTAAATCCCTTATCTCGTCTATTCCCCTGTTTGACGCGCCGTCAATTTCCAAAACATCCAGGTTATTTCCGTTTGAGATTGATTGACATTGTGAACATTTATTGCAGGGCTCAATTTCTTTTTCTTCGCGGTGACCTTTAAGCCCAAGATGTTTTTCACAATTTATAACTTTAGCGACAATTCTGGCCGCGGAAGTTTTGCCAAGCCCTTTCGGACCGGTGAATAAAAAGGCGTGCGCAAAACTGCCTTTGGAAAAAATCGAGTAAAGATTTTTTCGCACCGATTCATTATCTAACTCTTCAATTTTTTGGGGCCTGTACTTTCTGTAAAAAACCATAACGTTGCTTCGTTCCAATTAACATTTACAAATTACCAATTTACAATAAATTTCTCAATGATTCATTGCATCATTCAATGAAAATTAAAAATTGAAAATTGTATTTTTACTCATGATGTAATCCTAACAGGTGCATTAAACCGTGCTCAACCAACTCGTCTACTTTGTCATCAACCAGCATCTCGTCACGGACGGCATCATTAATCACCTGCGGGAAAGAAAGGACGATATCGCCTAAGCGCAAAACGTCACTGGGCGTAACCACCGACTCGCCCTCCGTTTGGGAAAAAGATAAAATGTTTCTGGTTTTATCCTCATTTTTGTATTTCTTGGAAAGCTCCCGCATTTTCCGGTCGCCTACCACGGCGACAGAAACTTCCACCGGTCCCGTAACTTCATTTTTGGCAATTACGCTTTCTATGACTTTTTTAATGCGTTTCCGGTTAATCTTATACCGGCTCTCCACAAAAATTAAAACGGAAATTTTATCCATACTTAAGCTGCCGCCCTATCATTGGCCAGTCTTCTTGCTCTTCTTTCGTCTTGCACCTTTTGCTTCCTGGCCTGTGAAGGTTTAAGATAAAACTCTCTTCTTTTTGCTTCCTGAAGAATACCTTCAGACATTACTTTGCGGGAAAACTTTCTGATAAGCGCGTCATCGCTATCTCCCGGCATTTTTTTAACAACTACCATAAAATAAAAACACCTCCTTTTAACATACTATTCTACATTTCTAATCTTCTGAGCTATAGTTTCTCTGTCTTCTTTGGGTAAATTGTGAACAATTGTCTGCATGATCCCTCCGTTGTCACCTTCAAACCTCGGAATTATATGAAAATGCAAATGTGGAACTCCTCTTTTTTCCATATGATTTAAGCCAATTGATAACGCATCTGCGTTAAGCGCAACTTGAACTTTTTTCGCAACTTTTTTGACACCAACCATGAGCTTTCCTAAATCATTGTCTTTATAGTCAAACAGTGTTCTTCCGTGTTTCTTTAAAATTACCATAACATGGCCTGGCGCTGACGGATGTAACTCCATAAACGAAATTACATCATTATCTTCAAATACAACGACAGCAGGTATTTGTTTCGCTACTAATTTACAAAAAATACAATCATTCATCGTAATTATTAATTCTGAATTATAAATTCTAAATTGTCCTAAGTACCCCTATTATAGCACTCAAAGGCAGCTTCGTCGGCTTCATTTTGGGATTTTTAGGACTGCCATTTAAAAGCATTTTTTTAGAAACATGCAAAAACCAGGTCGCGCTGGGATCCATTTTTTTGAGTTTTTCGTAAATCAACGTTAAATCCACACCCTTATCTGTATCGCTTTTATTCGGTTTTGCTTTAATCCGTAAATAACCTTTGCGCGGATCGCGTCTGGCAACAATTACATATCCCATCAATTGTCCTAGCTTTACGACTGAATCGTTAATACTTTCAATCGCTAAACCTTTTCCCCACTTGGTTTCAAATTCGATGCCGTTTTGCCTGATTTCCCGCTCCGCCCAAATTTTATTTTCAAAATCATGCAACAGCGCATCCAGACACTCAGAGATAAACTGAACATAGTAACTGTCTTGATTTGGTTTTTCTAATTTGAGTCCGTCCAAAATATTGACTACCGAAAAATCATTGTAATCCTCTAAGGGCTCTGCCCGAAAGATTTCCTGAAAATGATCAACCTCTAAAACATATTTAACCATCCGCTCTAAAGCCTCTACTTTTTCCGGGTTGACCGGTGGATTGTAAGCTAATAAATCTTTTTTTATGAAGTTAAAAGTTAGTGTGGTGGCGCAAACGTTGATACTTTGGGTTTGGTGATGATCCAAAGGCCCCATGCCGGTATCGGCTTGAATATATTCGTCCCGGCCGATTTTTTCGATGGCATAATCAAAGCTTTGGCCTTTAGGTTCTTCTCCAATTCGCTCCCCCGCCGGCACAAATTTAACCTCAGCTTTTTCCCAGCCGGGCAAAAACTTTTTGATTAGCCAAACGGATGTGATGGCATCCATGTCCGGCGATGTATGTACGACAATATATCTCATTATTAGTTTTTAGTTATTAGCGTCTAGCGTTTAGCTAACTATACCCTATACGCTATCTTCTATATGCTGTCTATTGTACCTTTTTTGAGCTTCAAAAAAAAGCCCTTACTCAAAATTTGAACTGTGTTACTGCAATTTTGCTATAATCAACATATGGATAAGAAAAGAGTGGCAGTTATCTTTGGCGGTATTTCTCCTGAGCATGAAGTGTCTGTAATTACTGGCTTACAAGTGTTAAAAAGCTTGGATAAAGAGAGGTTCGATGCAATTCCTATTTACGTCTCCAAAAGGGGAGAACTTTTTACCGGCGGCAATTTGTCAAGAATTGACTCATACAAAAATCTTCCGGAAATTTCCCAAAAGTCACAAAGAGTACAGCCATATCTTGGCAGTCAACAAAAAGGTTTCCAGACCGCTGGCAGTTTTCTTAATGGAAAAATTATCGGCGTTGACGTAATTTTTCCCTGCTTTCATGGCGGCGTTGGAGAAAACGGCGCTTTTCAGGGACTTTTTGACTTAACAGACATTCCCTATGTTGGCTCGGGAGTTTTGGCCTCCGCTGCCGGAATGGATAAGGTTGTTACAAAACAACTTTTTGAACAGAATGGATTACCGATTACGAAATATTATTGGTTTTACAGAAACGCTTGGGAAAAGGACAAAGAAAAAATATTGGGAGAGATTAAACAAAAATTGACCTTTCCGCTATTTGTTAAGCCTGCCAATGCCGGTTCCAGTATCGGCGTTGCCAAAGTAAAAACGGATGAAGAATTGGAAAACGCAATTGAAGTCGCGGCTTTATTTGACAGAAAAATCATTGCCGAAGAAGCTTTTGCGGGACGGGAAATAAATATCTCCGTTATGGGCAACAGCGGAAGCGCCTTAGAAACTTCTGTTTGCGAGGAGGTCTTTCCATCAAAAGATTTATTAAGTTATGACGACAAATATAATTCCGAAAGCGGAAAATCAAAAGGCATGGCTTCAACCAAAAGAAAAGTCCCCGCCGATTTACCTAAAGAAATTGAAGGGAAAATCCAAACTCTCGCTAAATTAGCTTATCAAACTCTGGATTGCGCCGGACTGGCTAGAATTGATTTTATGTTTAATGAAAAAACAAAACAAATTGTAATACTAGAAGTTAACACTATTCCCGGAAGTTTAAGTTTTTACTTATGGGAAGCTACGGGAATAAAATTTAAAGATTTACTAACTCTACTTATTGATTTAGCGCTAGAGAAACACGCCGACAACAAAAAGAACACCACTAGTTTCCCTACCAACATTTTGGAGCATTTTAACCCTTCAGGAAAAGCTGCGAAGATTTAATAATTATCCGGTAAATCGTTTTCCAAAAGTACCACTGGATTTTTTAAGTTAAGCGTTTTTAGAACAGTTTGTAAATCTCTGATTGAATTTATCCAATGAACCTTTTTTTGATTATTGACTCCTGCTGATAATCCATTAGTACGGTCGCTTTTGCCGACCAGAACTATCTCGTCACAAATTTTTTCAGCGAGCTTTCCTAATTTTTTATGAATTTCCAGCGTTTTTGCGCCTAAATCGACAATGCCGGGCGTCACTATCACCTTTTCTCTGTCCTCAAAATTTCCCAGAAGATTTAGCGCTTCTTTAAAACCGGTAACATTGCTATTGTAGGCATCGTCAATCACAATCATCTTGTCTGTTCTTCTAAGCTCTAACCGATGCGCGACTGCCGACAAATTTCCTATCGCCTCAATGATTTTTGCCGGCTTTATGCCAAGCTTGAAAGCCATCGCAGAAGCGGCCACCATATTTTCTATTTGCGATCTGCCAAGTAATTTTGTTTTGCATGGATAGCTTTTATTGTTAAGGATTAAATCAAACGTTGATCCCTCTTCGTCCATTTTGATATGCTTCGCCGAAAAATCAAAATCTCCTAACCCATAAACGACAACATTCTTTTCGTATTTTTGGTAATTATTTTTAACTAAATCGTTGCCGCCATTGATAACGGCAAAGCCATTTTGAGGGATAGCTTCAATCAGCTCAAATTTTGCCGCAACAGTATTTCCGATTAAACCGAACATCTCCAGATGTTGCTCGTTAATCCCAGTTAAAATTCCATATTTAGGTTTAAGCATTTCCGCTAATTCTTTAATTTCTCCCCGTTTATATGCCGCCATTTCGCAGACAAAAAATTTATATGATTCGTCCAATTCTAAGTCGATAACTTTGGCAATTCCCAACACTGTGTTATAACTTTCCGGAGTTTTAAGCGTTGGATATTCGGTTTTCAAAATTGCGTATAAAAATTCCTTAACGCTGGTCTTGCCATAGGATCCGGTAATGCCAATTACTGTTAAGTTTTTAAAAGTAGCTAGTTTTCGCATCGCTTTTCTTTTAATCCAAACCCTCAATAATTGTTCGGGAAGCTTTAGTATCAATACCGAAATCGTTAAGAAAATGTAAGGTTGCGAAGTAAGAATCAGTCCGAAAATCAAACCAATCAGTCCGAATAGCAAAGTTAAGACTACAATAGTCAAAGCATCTATGGCCAATGATAAAATTAAGATAGCTTTTGCTTTAGCGGAAAATACTAACTTTTTTTTATTCTCGAGCTCTCTTTTGCCAAAATTGTTGAATATCCAGCGCAAGAAATTACTAATCCGATACTCGCCTTGTTGCAAAATCTGCAATTGTATTTTGTAAGGAAAAAGTTTTTGAATCATAAAATTTCTTTTAAAATAACTACTAGTTGCTCTGGTTTCTGGATGTGCGGATTGTGCCCCGCTCCCCAAACAATTCTCACTCTTGAGCCCCTTATCTCTTTCTTGAATATTTTCGTTTGCGAAACCTGTAAAACATTATCTCTATCTCCCCACATAATAAACGTTGGCACTTTTATTTTCGGCAAAAATGATACTAAATCCTGATTGACTATTTTGACGAAAATTTTGCGCATTTCGCCCGAATCTTTGTAATCCTCAGACCCCATTAGATTGCCGATTTTGTTTTTGAAAGAAACAGGAAGCAACATTAAAATTGGGAAAAATATTAGCCTGAAAAGAGATATTAATTTAGCATATAAGTTTCTCTGCTCAATTCCACCGCTATCGACCAGAATTAGTTTGTCAATAATATTTCCTTCAGAAGCTAAAACGATTGCTACCCTTCCGCCAAACGAATGTCCCAAGACGATACACTTATTGATCTTGAGTTTCTGCAAAAATTTTCTGACAAAATCCGCATACTCGAACACGCCAAAAACCCTTTTTGGTAGGGTTGTCACGCCAAATCCCGGCAAATCCAAAACTATTACTTTGTATTTATCGGATAAACTTTTGGCAATTGGCAGCCATTCGCTGGCCGACCGCCTCCATCCGGGCAAAATTAAAAGCGTCTCTTTTGCGTCCCCGAAAACTTGATAATTAGTCAATAATCCCTCGACTACTATCTGCATACTTACATTATACTAATAAATCAAAGAAGTTACACTTGACAACAAACCTTAGTAAGAAGCTATAATAAATTACTGCCTATGAATCCTAAGACTGTTAACGATTTAGATCCAAAGCTCAAAGAAACTTACGAAAGAGTAATGGGAACTGCTTTGGCTGGCAATCCTTCGACACCGCCCCCGACGATGGAGACTCAGCCTGTTGAGCAAACAGCTCCCGCCAATCCCCAACCTCAACCTGAACCCGAAACGCCGGCGCCATCTTCTGATGAGAATTCTACGGTATCGCAGGTTTTCCGGGCAGATGAATCAAACAAATCGACAGAAACCGCGACCGTTAATCCTCCTTCCAACAATGCAACAACGGCAAAAAAAGCCGTGAATAAAGTATTACCGATTATTATCGTGGGCGCAGTAGCGTTTTTTGCAATTTACGCGGTGCTTTGGGCTAAACTGCTTGGTCTTTTTTAAGCCTTTTTAGAACTTCTTCAAAAGTTAACAGCTCTGTTTTTTCACTCGCTCTTTCTTTCCATTCTATTTGATCTTTAGTTTTTGAGCTGATGACAAGTCGAACCGGAATCCCGATTAAATCCGCATCCGCGAATTTTTGTCCGGCCGGGATTTCCCTGTCGTCATACAAAACTTCTATTTTTTCTTTCTGCAGTTTTTCATAAATCCTGTCGGCCTTTTCATTGCTTTGAATCGAAATTAGGTGAACTTGATACGGTGCAACGCTTTTCGGCCAAATAATCCCCTTGTCATCGTGGAAAAGCTCAACTAGAGTTCCAATCATCCGCGTAATGCCAATTCCATAACTTCCGAAATGCAAAAGTCTTCTGCTGCCATCTTTATCGGTAGCATAAACTCCCATTTTTTGCGAATAAACAGTGCCAAATTTAAAAATGTTTCCAACTTCAATTGCTTTTGATTCTTCAATTGAACCTGAACATTTTGGGCATTTGTCGCCAGCGTGAACCGTCGCGATTTCCTTATTTTCGGCAAAGTCGCATTTTGAACAAAAATAAATTGTATCCTCTCCCTGATCACACAAAACTTGAAGTTCGTGAGTGTGGGAATCAGTAAAAACTCCTCCGGCCGCCTCAACCACTTTGGCGTCAAGATTAAAGCGCTTAAAAATACGAAGATATGCATCTGCCACTTCCCAATAATACTTATCCAAATCCTCCGCCGTTAAATGAACGCTGTATAAATCCTTCATTAAAAATTCGCGGCCTCTTAAAATGCCCGATTTTGCCCGCGGTTCATCTCTAAACTTGGTTGAAAAATGATAAACTTTTACCGGCAAATCTTTGTAGCCGGAAATTTTCTTACGTACGACATCCAGCACAATTTCTTCGTGAGTGAATGATAAAGCATATTCTTTATTGTCTTTTTTAAATTGGTACATGACTTCTTTTGCGCTGTCCCAACGGCCGGTTTCATTCCAGATTTCTTTAGGATGCAAAAGCGGCATTAACATTTCGTTGGCGCCGGTCTTATTCATTTCCTCCCGGATGATTTCCTCAATTTTTTCTTTAACGCGGAAACCAAGCGGCAACAAGGTGAATGAACCCGCCATTAATTTATCGATAAATCCCGCTTTGATTAATAATTTGGCATTGATTGAAACTTCTTCTTTGGGAAAATCCCGAACAGTTTTGCCAAATAATTTCGAATATCTCATTTCCCCTAAAGTATAACACAAAGAGCCTATTTCTTCTTAACTTCGTGGCCGCCGAAGGAATTCCGCAAACCGTTAAGCATTTTTACGGTGAATGACTTCTGAAGTTTTTTGTCTTTTTGCGAATGGATTCTGTAAGCGAGGGAGCGCTGAATGATTTCGACTTGAACTTTTTCTTTTTTCGCTTCTTCAATTGTCCATCTTGCTTCGCCCGATTCGCTTACTGGTCCTGACATATCTTTCAAACTTGAACTTTTACTTAACGCATCCACCGCCCTATCCAACATAAAACCAGAAACCAAAGTTCCTTTTTGCCAGATTTTGGCCACGTCCAATAAATCGAACTTATATTTTGATTTTTCCAAAACCGCAAATCCCTCGGCCAAAGACTGCATTATGCCGTACTCAATTCCGTTATGCACCATTTTTACAAAATGCCCCGCTCCGCCCTCGCCAAAATACGCGTGCCCGCCATTAGGTTTCGCAAGTGAATCCAAAATTTGCTTGATTTTTTGATAGGCTTTTTTGGAACCGCCAACCATTAACGGAT
Organism: Patescibacteria group bacterium; assembly: GCA_035510535.1. Classification (GTDB taxonomy): domain Bacteria; phylum Patescibacteriota; class Microgenomatia; order Levybacterales; family UBA12049; genus DATKGX01. Next base: position 17,554 of record DATKGY010000007.1, on the reverse strand, counting down.
AACCATTTTTTGCGGCGACTATTCCCCCGCTAACACCAATTCCCAAAAACTCAATTCCCATTTTCTTGAATTTTTGGTATCTTTTTTCGGTGTCTTTAAAATGCGCGTTTCCGCCGTCGATAACGATGTCGCCTTTTTGTAAATATTTCTGAAGTTCGTCAATTACTTTTTGCGTTGGCTCTCCTGCCGGCAACATCAACCATAAAATTCGCGGCTTTGAAAGTTTTGAAATTAATTCTTCAATTGTCTTAAAAGGGTGAGGTAATCCGTTTTGAGGTGAATTGAAAGCCGTCACATCTTTGTTTACCAAATTTGAAGAAAGGCTTTCGTTTAGCGAGCGACGTCTTCTTAAACTTTGCGCGGAAGCTTGGCGAGCGTCATCCGAAAAACGTGATTGCCGAACCCCTACAACAAACTTTTCTGTTGTTTCCCACGACCTGTTCCAAACAAAAATCTGATGACCTTCGTCGTGTAATTTGAGAGCTATACGGGAACCCATTTTCCCTAAACCTAAGATTCCAATCTTCATACTACTTCTGTTCCCTCGGGGACTTCTGTGGCAGGTTCCAAAAGAATTACTTTTCCATCAACCCCGGTCGCCATCAACATTCCCTGACTTTCCTCGCCTTTAAACTTCCTGTATTCCAAATTTACGACAAACGGCAAACTTTTCCCAACCAACTCTTCCGGCGTAAAACTTTCGGCAATCCCCGACACAATTTGCCGTTGAAATTCTCCAAAATCCACTTGCAACTTTAATAACTTATCGGCGTTTTCCACTTTTTCCGCCGTTAAAATCTTACCAATTCTTATTTCTACCTTTTTAAAATCTTCAAAAGTAATTTTATCGTTCATAGCCATTTTCTCCCGTCTTTTTCAATTAAACCATCCGCTTCTTTTGGCCCCCAAGTCCCTGTTTTATAAATTTGAATTTCTCCCTTTCCGCTTTCCCATTTTCTTAAGATGTTGGTGATTAATTTCCAAGAACTTTCCAATTCATCCGAGCGGTTAAAAAGCATTTGATCGCCGCCAAAAATATCTAACAACACTCTTTGATATGCCTCCAGTCCACTAGTGCCAAAGCTCTCTTTGTAATTAAACTTCATGTCCACCGATTCTAGCCCTAGTTTTGCCCCCGGCTTTTTGGCAATAAACCTTAAACTGATTCCCTCGTTTGGCTGAATCCGAAAAGTAATCACATTACCGATTTCCGGGCAGCCAAATTCTTTAAATAAAATATGGCAGGTTTGCGTAAAGACAACTGAGATTTCCACCACTTCCTTTGGCATTTTTTTACCCGCCCTAATATAAAATGGTACGCCCGCAAATCTTTCCGTTTCGACAAATAACTTTAGTCCGACAAACGTTTCCGTTTGCGACTGAGGCGAAACATTTTCTTCTTTTCGATAACCCTCATACTGACCCTTGACGATTGACTCCCCGTCCGCCATTTTCATTGAGCCGATAACTTTGGCTCGCGCGTCTCTTAAATCTTCTTTCGTAAAACTTTTGGGGCTTTCCATTGCCACCGCCGAAACCAATTGCATCATGTGATTTTGCGTCACGTCTCTTAAAATACCGACACCGTCAAAAAATCTGCCGCGCTTGCCAATTCCTGACTCTTCGGCAAAAGTAATTTGCACATGATCAATAAATTGCTTATTCCACACCGGCTCAAAAATTCCGTTGGCAAACCTAAACGCCAACATATTTTGCACTGTTTCTTTACCTAAATAATGGTCAACGCGGAAAATCTGTTTTTCGTCAAAAATCTCTGCTAGTTTTTTATCTAAATGTATTGCCGTCTCCAAATCTTTTCCAAACGGTTTTTCGATAATAACTTTTACGTTTTCTCCTGCTGATAATTTTGTTGCAACGAGATTGTCTAAAATCGTTTCGTAGTGATCAGGCGGCGTTGCTAAATAAAATAATCTTGACGCAGAACTGCCCATTTTTTTGTCAATCTCTTCCAGCTGTTTTTCTAATTTTTGATAAGCTGTCGCATCTTCAAAACTTCCCAATTCGTAAAAAAGATGCTTGGTAAAAACGCCCCACCGCGGATCTTCTTTTTCGGTTGCAAAATATTTATGGAAGTCTTCAATGGCAAAATCGCGTCTAGAAAACCCGACAATAAAAAAATCTTTGGGTAAAAGTTTGTCTTTAAACAGAGAGAACAATGATGGCATTAATTTGTTTTGCGCCAAATCTCCGGTGGCGCCAAAAATTACCATTATAAAAGGAGTCATGAAAGAAATTATAGAACTAAATAATAAAAATAGAAAGTCTTATTTTATAACTTGATCGGTAATTAATGTTACTTTGTCTGAAATTTCTTTTGTACTTAGAGTTCTTGATGGAATTTCGGCGATTGAACCGGACTTGAACATTAACCGCAGCGCTTTCTTTTTATCTTTTCCAAAAACCAAAACAATTATCTGGTCCAGTTTTGACAGTCCTAAAAAAGTTAGCGTAATTCTCTCTTTTTGCGCCGCCGGAAAATCATCAAAGCTTGTCACCAAATCCGTTTTATTTGACATTTGATATTGATCATTGGTCATTCCAGCTGGTAAGCCAGCCGTGTGTCCGTCAACCCCAACTCCTAATATCCCAACACTTTTGGGAAAGTAATTGAAGAGATAGCGAACAGTTTCGTCATAATCTTTTGCGGTTTCCCCAATATCTTTATCTCTAAGGATTGGGTAAAAACGAGTATTCTGCTCAGAAAGATTTTGAATTAAACCTGTGTCTTGAATCATTTTTTCGTTGGAGTTTTCGTGCAGTTTTTCGCCAAACCGTTCATCAACCAACGCCACCGCCCCGGCTTTTAATTTCTTTTCCTCCGCCAGCTTTTGATAAAGAACTTTTGGCGTTGAGCCGCCGGACAAAAATAAAACTGACTTTTTGGAAACTATTTCGTAAAGTAGCTTTTTACAAACCTCGATCCCCTCCTCCGGATTTTTTACCTTAATAATTTTCATTTGGGAATAATTGGCTGTCCGGTTAAGATTCTAAACAAGTCGTGAAGAGTAATTAAAGCAATCAATCCTAGCAAAAATATCATCCCAATCATATGCGCGCGGGCTTCAATCTCCGCGCTGACTTTCTTGCGGAAAACTCCTTCAATTACGATAAATAAAAGTCTTCCCCCGTCCAGCGCCGGAATCGGCAAGATATTTATTATCGCCAGATTTAAAGAAATCAACGAAATAAACGATAAGCAACTATTCGTATTTGAACAGAAAATCCCCGTCAGTTGGGCTATTCCCACGGGCCCCGTAACACCCGCCGGGACAGACGCATGAAATATAAGCTGGGAAACTAAAGTAACTAAACCCTGGCACATCAGGACAATTTCATGTAAGGCTTCTTTTGTTCCGACAAATGGCGCTTCGTACCAAGGATATTTTTTTGTAATCACGTTCTGCGAAATTGCGATTCCCATTGGTCCTTCGTTTGCCGGATAAACTTTTCGCGGCGTCACAATTAAACTTCTGACTACTGACTTCTGACTACTGACTTCTAACGTGAGCTTTTGTCCTAAGTGTTTTTTGGCATAAGTAGCTAATTGCTCGGTGCTGGAAACTGAAATCTTATCAACAGATACAATAGTATCCCCAACTACAATGCCTGCTTTTGCCGCCGACGCCCCCTTAACAACCATATCTACTATTACCTTATTGCCGGGCATTTGCGCTCCAACAACCGAAAACAAAAACGAAATTATTACTACCGCCAAGACAAAATTCATAAATGCTCCGGCGAAAATAACTATTGCTCTTTGCCAAATAGGCTTTGCAAAAAACGCCCGGCTTGAATCCTCAACCGCATTTTTTTTACTGATTGTTATTTTCTCCGAAATCTCAATATCTTCTTCCAGAACTGAATCCGAAGAAATTTGGATATCTTCTTCCTTCATCGAAAAAGAATTATTTTGAACACTTACTCTTCCCGCTCCCGCTTCATCTTCGCCGTAAAGCTTGACAAATCCCCCAATCAGCGCCGGATAAAAAGAATATTGCGTCTCGCCTTTCTTGAAGGAAAAAATTGGGCGTGTCAGCGGAAAACCAAAACCAAACTCTTCGACCTTTATTCCGAACAATTTTGCCACAAAAAAATGTCCCGCTTCATGAATTAAAACAAGGACTGAAAGAATCACTAAAAAAACTATAATTGTGATTAGCGTCGAGAACATAGGATAAAAGTATAACACAAAAAATTTCTAATTGACCTAATTATTCTAATTAACCTAAAATTGGGATTTAGAAAATTGGGGATTAATTAGAAATTAGGAATTAAAAATTGGAAATTGCAGACTATATCTGCATTAGTTCTTCTTCTTTTTTCTTGCCCAAAGAGTCAAGCTCGGCAATTGTGTCATCGGTTAATTTCTGCACTTCTTTTTCCGCGTGAAACATTTCATCCTCGGAAATTGTTTTATCATTCAACTGTTTTTTAACTTCACTCATTGCCTCATGTCTTACCTGCCTGATTTGCACTTTACCACCTTCCAATTTTTGACTGACTAAGGCCACCAACTGTTGCCTTCTTTCTTCGGTTAGAGGAGGGATTGAAATCCGGATGATTTGCCCGTCAATGACCGGCGTTAAACCAATGTTACCTTCCATTAAACCCTTTTGGATTTCACCGATGATTGAACTATCGTATGGGGTGATAACGATAGTTTGACTATCCTGTGTCGCAATTTGCGCCAATTCAATAACTTTTAGGTTTTGCGTTCCGCCGTAAGCATGGATGACAACGTTTTCGACCAGCGCCGGCGAGGCTCTGCCGGTGCGCACCGTTCCGAGATCAACTTTAATGACCTCAACCACTTTCTGCATTCCTTGTTTAATTTGATCCAAATTCATAACAAATAGATAATAACATATTAAAAAGTAGTAATCTATAGAAACTTATAAATCAGAAGATATTTACTTATCCTCGCCTATCCGTTCTTTTATTTTGTGACAATACAAATTTCTCCCGATTCATTACAGACTTAACAATTGGGTAATTCAACTCCCGTATCACACCTAAACTTTCTCTAAAACAAAGCAAAACAAGCAATGCTCTGTTTATCAAACCTGGATTAACAACGGTAATACCGCTCCTCCTGTCGAAAGGCAAATCCTGAGCGCTGTCATAATAACAACCTGCCCTATATAAAGCATTTGTCGTGCGTACATAACGGTCAAAATTAGGGTGCTCCCTAACATCAGGGGTAACTACATCGTGAAAAAAGTATGCAGTCAGATCACCTTCTTTACCCCTAAGCCTCGCCATTGCCCGGAAGCTTGGTTCTGACCTCATTCCAATTGTCACTTCGGCAAATTCAAGAAAATGCCTAACGAACTGCTCTCTTTCTGCATCAGGCAATCCAGACAATAATTCCTTTAGCTTCCCCATTCTACCTGTGTATTTTTCGCTCTCGCTGCCCAATTCCTCTGTTTCGCCCTTTAGAAAGGTTGCGGCATTTCTTACTGTTACCCAACGCTCATCTTCCTCTGCGGCACTATCGATCTGATCATCAACCTCGCCAATTGCACTAGAAACGATACCCCCATCTTCTTACATTTTCCTGACCTGTTGGGATCTTATATCTCTTATTTGCTATCGCATCCATGATTTGTGCCATCCTGCTTCTTGTCGGATCAAAATCTTCAACTCCCATATTAACTTTTTGTCCTTCTGTAAATCCTCTGTTGATTCAAAATGTAATACAATACGCCATAAGCTTGCGCTATCGTTTCACTTTCCCATGATCCCAGAACATCCTTTGCCCTACTCGAATTCACAGTCGGGACAGATGCAGTTTCGCTAATTCTAGAAAACCAATCTGGCGCAGTAAAGCCGTAAAATCGTGCATTGTCCCTGCCTTCTACGAAATCCACTGTGTTAGCATCATTAATAAAAAAGTGCCGTCCTATTTTGGAATAAGTTCTTGGACCAAGACCGATAAAATCTCTCCCCCGATTAAGCAATTTTCGCTTTCGTTGCTCTGGTGAGCTTGAAAAAGTCAGCACGCTAGTCTGTTTATAACCTTCTTCCAGTAGAGTTCTTTTGGCAAAATCATACATCCTATGCCTCTCAGCTATTCCTGGTCGAGCTAAAATACCTCTTTCGATATCTATTCTCGTACTAGCTCCATAAGCATTGACATACTGATATAAAGTTATTTCTCTTGGTTTTGCCTCGTCCATCAATCTCTTAAGCGTGTCACCCCAACTCCGAAATGTCTGGCTTGGTGTCCCAAACATTAGATCAACATTAAAAACTACGCCCATATCACCTAACATTTTCAATTTGGCAATATCCTGATTAGCAGAAGTTAATCCTCTATTCAAAACCGATCTTTCAGCATCTGACAGGTTTTGCACCCCAACACTAAATCTTGCTACTCCCACCGAAGATAATTCCGCAATATACTCCCTATTAACGTCTTGCGGATGCAGTTCAAATGTTACTCGCGAATCTTTTATATCCACCCGTTGACTGATCGTTGAAAGCAACTTCTCAACCTCACCTGCCCTTAATAAACCCGGCGTTCCTCCCCCGAAATAAATTGAGTCTACTGGTTGAGCTGTGCTAAGTCCGCCTAAAATATCGTCCATGTGTGTTACCAATGTCTCCACGTAAGCATCTTGTCTGCCAGGACGAGCAACCTCCCTATGGAAAGCGCAAAACGAACAAATTTCTGTACAGAACGGTATATGGACATAAATTCCCAGATCGCGTTTCTGATCTCTATCTGCAAGCACCGCTTTAACATCAACCGGCTGCAAGCGACCAATTACCATCTCTCCAACTTTTCTGTGCATAAAGGACTCAGCGCTATTAATATTCGTCAAGGATTTTGCCATGTCTGAAAGTCTTTCTGCAGGCATTTATTTATCCCCTTTCCTTTTAACAGAAGTGTCTTCAATCGATAGATTAAGCTTGGACCGTATTGATTTTGACAATTGTTTGTCACGCGCATAGACGCAGATCTCTTTTGTCCCCAATAATACCGTAGATTGAATTAGGTTGTGTGAGCCAAACAATATTTTTTCTTTATCTATTTCGAGATATTTAGCATGAATTTTTTGTTTTGCGTGAATTAGGTGGAAATTCGGAATATATCTTATCCTGTATTTGAAAAAAATGTAAAATAATTTATAGGGCATTTCTTGAAAAGCTCTATGTTCAATGTTAGAGGTGTAAACAGTCACCTTTACTCCTTTTTTTGCCGCCCGAATAAATTTTTCTAGTACTTTACCATCAGGGATAAATTGGGAAATAAATAAAATCTCCTTCTTTGCCTTACTTATTATTTGTAATTCTTTCTTTAGAATAATCGATCGTCCACAATATCCATTATCTATATATATAATATAACCATTATTCAAGACGACTTTAAGATTTCCTTTGACATTCTGAATGTTATATAGACTTGCAATTTTACTTACTGTTTTTGAGCCGGTAAATTTAACCATAAAATCAGTGTTGGTAAATGAGTTGTCGGTAAAGTTTACGCCGCCCAACCATACAGCCGTATTGTCTACTACATACATTTTTATGTGATTCCTTTTGAATAAGGGCAATATTAAAGAAATTAAATTAGGTTTGTTATTAATAAAAACGTTTATGCCTTTTCCTTTAAATCTTGTTAATATTTTCCATGTTTTACGGTGTAAATTAGTTGCGTACGCATTATTTTTAAATTCTGGGAGTAGGCCAATTTTGCCATGCACCGCTTTACTTGATACCCAATCTAATGCAATTCTAACATCAGGCTTCTCCTTCTTTGTTAATTTAACTGCTAATGTTTGCTCAAGGATGGAAGCATTTATTCCAGCTTCAAATAGCATTGTCTGTATCCAAATTCGCTTTTTGGCTCTTTTGGCCAAATTTATGAAATCTACAAAAAATTCTGATGGCGTTTGCACCTTAATTACAATTTTATTTTGCATAGCGATTTACGTTTCTATCCTTTCTTTAGCTATTCTTCGAGCAAAGTTTCTGGCATTCTCCACAATTTCCCTTCTACAATGAAGGGCCCTTTCTGACCCTACCCTTTCTGCGATATGAGAATTATTTGCATAGCTAACGCCAATTATATCTGAACGGTTACGCCAGCTTGTTCCCGCAAGGCTTAGTTTATCTGCGCTAACATCTGCCCCAACCCCTCTCATAACTCCATAAAAAACTTTTATTCTACCCTGCGAGAGCTCGCTTATAGCTCTATTCACTAGGCGTTTTGTCCTTCCGAAATTTACGTAATCATCAATTACAAGCAATCGAGGATTTTCCGATTCGGATAACATGCGGTTTACATCAGCTCTTAGCTTTTCCCTCATCTCCTCACGAGGCATTCTTTTTGACATCCTTTTAAATAGAATCATACGATCTCTTGTCGGCAATTCGCCATACAATTCTTGATAAAGGACACCTGTCGCTAAAGCTGTTAGCCGCCCACCCCTATCATTGGCAATAATGTAGTCCGGCTTAACCGTATGAATAAATTCAACTATCGGATAAACACATGCAGGTATATTGTTCGGGGTAATTAAAATTTTTGACTTCAGTCTTTCTACAATTTGTCTACGACGAGATATAACATCCTTTTGCTCAATAATTCTTACCATTCCATCAAACTCAATTCCCATATTCAGCCTGATTTTATGATATCCTATAGGAAAAGTCAACTCAATGAGCTATTGTTTTCGCCCTTGATACGAGACTAAGGAGCTTACCTCTCCCGTATATTTTTGCAGCCATATCGAAAGATTTACCCCGCCACTGATAAGTTCTTGAAAAATAGCTATGAAGCACTTTATCAATTTGCATTAGAAGAAAAGCTGGTTCAAGATTTGCCAATTGTTCTGGATTATTTCCAAATTTATTTTGCAAGTAACCGCTTATCGTCCTTAATAGAAACGGGTGCCTAATCGATAAAAATGCCCAATCCTCAAGTTCGCTGCCGAAATGAGCCTGATCGAAATCAAAAATTGCCAATCCGCTAGCTTTTGTTGCAAAATGACGAGCTTGAACATCTCCATGTACGAAAACGGTTTTATACAACCCCAGAGATGGCAAAAGCCTAGAGTATGCTTGTTTTACCCTATCTACCTCACTATCGCTAAATCCCACAAATAATCCTTCGCGCTGTAAGAATCTAAGCTCTACATACGCTCTTCTCGTATAATCGTTAGGGCGATAAATAGGAATATCCGTATCTATTGGAAGCGTCTGCAATTCTTCTACTAAATTTGCGATGTCTCCGAAGGAAACATTTTTAGCTAACCTTAATCTCTCCATGGTGAGCTTTGAACCATTACTACCAACCTCAAAACTAAAAACCTCTGGCACTCTATCGGGCAAATATGAATGGGCAAGGGTTAAGCTAGAATATTCGATCCCTAGACGTCGCCCTAATCTTGTTCGATCTCCACTTGAGCTCTTAACCACACTCAAGGGCTGTAGCTCAACGCATAAATTATTCGACCTCAATCTCTCCATATTGATTTTTTGTACTAAGGGCTATGATGTTCATATCATACTCCATCCTATAGCATAGTCAAGTCGTGAAGAGTTGTAATCTGAGTGCTATTCAAGGGTTAGATTTCGAAGCGGGTAAATTGTTTGACAACAATATTTTCGCCCAACTTGCCAATTGTTTGTTTAATCAGGTTTTCGATGGTGACTGAACCATCGCGAATATATTCTTGTTTTAACAATACTTCAACGTTTTTTGGATTCATCGCCGCTATCTGCATCGCTACTTCATGAGCAAGTTTTTTGAAATCTTCGGTCCGGGCAACAAAATCGGTTTCGCACAAAATTTCCAACAGCACTCCGACTTTCCCATTTTGATGAATGTAGCTTTCAATGATTCCCTGCGCGGTTTCCCTATCAGCTTTTTTCTCGGCTCTCTCAATCCCTCTTTTTTTGAGAATTTGAATCGCTTTTTCGTAGTCACCCTTTGCTTCTTCCAAAGCTTTTGTGCAATCCGCTATTGAAACTTGCGTTTCTTCTCTTAATTGCTTAATCAACTTAATATCAACCATAATTTAATTATAAATTCAAAATTTTTAATTTTCAATCAAATCCAAATGTTTTAATTTTTAAACATTCGTCATTAAAAATTGATTAGAAATTAAGAATTAGAAATTGTAAATTATTTTTTCTTACTCTCGTTTTTAATTTTGGCGGCTTTTGGCTTTGCTTCTTTCTTTTCAACCTTTTCTTTTTTAGGAGCTTCTTTTGTTTCAGGCGCTTGAACTTTAACTTCAGCCTTTTTTTCTTCTCCTTCAACTTTTGGCGGTTTTTGCGCTTTTGTTCCCTCAATCCACGCGTCAATGATATGAGTGACGATCAACTTTATTGAGCCGACCGCGTCATCGTTGGCCGGAATCGGATAGTTAATAATGTATGGATCTGCATTGGTATCAACAATCGCCACTGTTGGAACGCCAACGCTGGTTGCTTCCCGAACCGCCAAGTCTTCCAAATGCGAATCAATAATAAACAAAGCGTCCGGCTTTTGTTGCATTTTCCAAACACCAGAGTAAAACGACTCCAACTTTTGTTTTTCTTTTTCCCACTGTCCGACTTCTTTTTTGGTGTACTTGGCTTTTTCTTCGGCGCTGACTAATTTTTCTCCGAGATCTTTTAGTTTTTTGAAGTTCTTTGAAACTTCGCCGAAATTCGTCAGAACCCCGCCAATCCAGCGATTTGTGACATAGAATAGCTTGTTAATACTATCGGGTTTATCGTTTTTGAGCATTTCTTTTGCTCGGGCAATTTCTTCCTCTACGATTGGTCTTGCTTGTCGTTTTGTTCCGACTACTAGAAGACTTCCACCTCTTTCGCCCAGCGCTCTAACAAATTCTGCCGCATTATCTAATCCCTCTTTGGTTTTGGCTAAATCAATAATTTGAATATTGTCGCGGGCTTCGAAAACAAAGTCGCGGGCTTTTGGATTTCCGCGGGTTACCTGATGTCCAAAATGACATCCGGCCTCAAGAAGTTCTTCAAGTGAAATTTGTTTCATAAATCTTTACTTGTCCCTTATTCCGCCACCCGGACGAAGCTTTTAACTCAGGAACAAATGTCCGGATGTGAGTGATAGGTACTATTATATATGAAGGCTAAGAAAGATGCAAGAGGATTTAGACTTACTGATTAAGAAATCGAAAAATTGAATGTAGTATCAAGTGCTTGAGCAAATCTTCTTAATAAAGATATTGAAGGATTTCCATCCATACCCTCTATTCTTGAAATAACGGCTTGTGAAGTTTTCATCTTTTTCGCCAAATCTCTTTGCGAGAGTTTTTTAGCAAGTCTGGCTTCAATTAATTGAGTTGCTATTTGATATTCCAATTCGGAATCTTCCCAAGCCTTTCTAAACTCTGGATCTTTGAGTCTTTCTTTTAAATCTTCTCTAAATGTGTACTCTTTTATTCTGTTTTTCATATAACGATGATATCCTAAAAGATATCATCGTGTCAAGTCCTATTTTTCCGACTAATCCAATCGTCATAACGTATCAAAGCTATTCTAATATCTCTTGGGGATGTTTTTTGTGTCTTTTTTATAAAACCATGAACGAGTAAGACGCAATCATTTTGCACAGAAACATATATGACGCGTAGATTGTCTTTTCCCAGAATACGTATCTCCCAAAAGGGTGTTCCCGTTAATTTTTTGACGTGAGGCAATATTGATAATAAACCATAATTTTCTATATACGAAACTACTCTAAGCAATTTTGACTGTTGGTTAGATGAAATGCTATCTAAAAAGTCGCTTACAGGATTGACCCCTTTCGTTGTGGTGTAATAAATTATTTTTGTCATACCATATTAATATATCAAATCCCAATGGCATTAAATTTTAAACATTTAGTCATTTGGGCTTGATTAGGAATTAAAAATTAGAAATTAGGAATTGCGAACTCTCTCTTGACAATCAATCTGTAATATACTACTTTTAGTGTATAGGTATTATTTAATGAAAAAACTTTTGTCTATTCTATTTTCCATCGCCTTTCTGCTTATCTTTGTTTCCCTCTTCTCCCAAAAAATCTTAGCGGAAACTAGACCTGTTAATAGCCACTGCGAACCGCTAATGGACGTTGGGGATGCGTGCTCTGATTCTGCTGATAACTATGGCCATGTTCTTAGTTGTAAAAGCACAAGCGGACAGATATTTACAGAGGACAATACTTGGCAAATAACTCACGATTGTCAATATGGTTGTAATATCGATACTAATACTTGTAATACCACCGCTACCTGCAATGTCACTTGGGACTCTAATAAGATTCTTCCTTCGACTCTTGCTCCCAATACCAATTACACAATTTCCATATATCAAGGATCGGCCACGAATGCGTGGCATGATGTTAGCGCCTTTATGGATGGTACTCGATTAGCAGGGCTTTCAGCTACAACCTCTAACAATTACACCTCGTTGACATTCAATTCGGGAGCCAGCGGAACAACTCATACCCTTACATATGCCAATGATGATATTGAGTCGTATGGCGCTGCCAAGTTGTTTGGAAATAACGGTGGAACAACTCAAAAAACATTATGTGCTCCATCTAAAACATTCACTACGGCAACTTCAACTCACTATACCTGCGCTGACACAGTTGGACAATCCTGTGTGCCAACTGCAGGGTCAAATTGCAAAGGCTTTGATTCTAGTTTAACGGATGGCTCGGGAAGTTGTCCTGCAGAAAAATATATGGAGGAAAAATGCTGTAAAAGTACAAAAACTCCAGTACCAACAATAGGTAATAAGGCAATGCCGGATGGCGCTTCATGCACGGGCACAGCTGCCACTTTTCCTTTCACTTGGAACCCTGCAGGACAAACTACTACTAATTGGGCAATACTAGTTAAATATTGCGACGGTAAAACCTGTACTCCAAGTACCACAGCTAAAGGGCCAGGAACTAAAGGATCATATGGTGCATATCCTGCTCAAAGCGGAGTCGCTACGTTAACCTCCGGACATACTTATTCCTGGCTTCTGCATTACACCACTGACGGCAAAAACTATAGTGATGTTAAGGGAAACGCTTTTACCTGTAGCAAGAGCGGCTCTATCCCAACCTGTAATAAAACTTACGGAGCTTGGAGCGACTGTAAAGCAGCTGATAATACCTGCACATTAACAGGAAGTCAGACTCGAACCGTAACCGATTGTCACGGAACTAAAACACAAGGAACGCAATCCTGCACGGCTCCGTCAAACTGCGACACGGGATACACCTGCCAAAGCAAAGTTTGCAAACTAACCAATGCCACTTGCACTAAGCCAAAAACTAAGCCTTACTTTACCTGCTCTAACAATACTTGCATTTCAAATTCAGGTTGCGGAACAAGTACCGATGGTTGCACCAAAGCCGGTGGAAGTTGCGGAGTACAACCCGGAGATACTGGATTGAGCTTAACTATTGGTCTGGACGGAATCGGTCACACCGGCGATAATGCAAATCCCAATTGGACTCCCATAGTTGTACCGGCAACCCAATTTACCCAAGCTAGTACTGCCGGCTCCAACCAAAATCCGAATAACAAAACCAGACCGCTTACCGTTAAATTGTTTGATAAAAATCATAAAGAAACAGACTTTAAAGGCTCAATGATATACGATGCCACATCCGGCCTATTTACCTCTACTGTTAACCTTGGAGCAAAATTTGCTACCGGTGATTATTTAGTAATGGTTGCAACCGATGGCCGCTTGGTCAAGCAAATTCCGGAAATACAAGTTATTACCGCCGGCATCACTAACCATATGCCCAGAGTTAATCTTGTTGCGGGGGATATCAACAATGACAATGCCATAAAAATTCAGGACTATAATATTTTAATGAGTTGCATTCATGATCCGCTTAACCTTAATAATCCCGATAACGGCAAGCTTTGCACAACAGATACTAATTACACAACCAGGTCAGACTTCTATGATAACGGTGTTATTAACAATAACAACTATAATTTGCTTTTAAGAGAATGGTCCGTGCAAAACGGAGACTAAAGCTTGACAGGAAGTTTAATTTAAGAAACAATAATTCTGCCCTATGGAAAACGAAGAAAAAATAACAACAACCGAAGTAAAGAACCCAGTACCGGAAGTCCCTGTTACTTCCCCGATGCCTGTCGAAAAGAAATCAGGCTGGATGCCAAGAAAAACTTTAATTTTAATTATTGTTTTAGTAATAATTACAATCGGACTTTTAGCAATTGCTCTATTGCCAAACATAAAATCTCCAATCAGCGTCAGACTAACGCCTGCTCCATCAACGCCGTCTTATGCTCAGACAGAGCTTTCATTCTCCGCTCCGGTTAGCACTACTTTAAATAATTATTCTACCGATGTTTTAATTTCAACCGGTGACAATAAAACTACTGCCGTTCAATTGGAAATTTCTTATGATCCAAAAATTTTAACCAACGTAAGCATTACCCCGGGAACATTCCTTACTAATCCGGTTGTGCTTTTGAAAAAAATTGACGCGGTTAATGGCACAATTTCTTACGCTTTAGGCATTAATCCGAGCCAAAAACCTACCAATGGTAGCGGGACAGTGGCAACGGTTACTTTTTCTGCGGTGGCAACAGCTGCCGCCACTCAAACGCCGATTAATTTTGAGCCTAAAACCGAAGCTACTGCCGTTGGCTATTCTCAATCGGTCTTGGGACAATCAACCGGCGTCCTCTTTACACTCCCCGCTATCCCAACGCCGTAAAATTTTTATTGGCTCGACTTTATATATAGTATTGGCATAAAATCCACTTAGGAGGTTAACTTTATGGCAATACGTACACCAGAAGCGCCGGGCAAATCCGATAGACCCGAAAGAGGGCGAGGGATTCCTGCGGCGGCTTTACCTCAAAGAAGAGGCTCAGTTGAACCAATTCCGCAAATGTCAAGAGACGAGCAATTAGAAATTGTTACATCCGCTCTTGGAACAGAAGCTCCAACCTTCCCCCGCAGAGTTTTACAACAACAACCGGCTGCACTCCGGCCGGAGGAAGTTGTCAATCTTCAAGAGACTGGCGGATTTTAAGTTGAAGCATTAAATCATCCCTAAGTTTTTCTTTTACAAAAGCTTTTTGTTTGTTATCTAGTAAATCACCTAATCCCGCCAGAAGTTCAGTTTTTTTAATATTCTTAATACGTTTCTGCGCTTTGTCGAGCGCTTGAGCAATAGAAAGTCCGGTTATCTCTTTAAGAAGTTCTTCATCAATTGACCAGTTATTTACCAAGAAAAACCATAAATCAAACATATCCCGAGTAGCAAATTTTTTTCTGGTAATAAGGGCTGCCAGTTTAGATGCAACCATATCGTCTTTTTTCATTACTAGCATTGGGATACCTAAATAGTTTTTTACTTCATACTCTGACTTCAGTGATCTTTTGGAGATTTCCACTTTTATATTTCTCTCTTCTTTTTTATAATTAACTAAAAAAAACAGAGTATTTTGTTTCTCCCAAGCTTGATCTATTTTGCCACTTTTCGATAGTATTTCTTTAAGTCTTTGAAAAACCAATTCTTTTTTATTAATATCCAAAAGGTCAAAATCTAAGTCTACAGAAAATCGCGGCAGTTTATAAAATAACAATGCGGCTGTTCCCCCTTTAAAACCTAGAAACGTACGAATTTGAGTATCTTTGTAAATGCTGTTAAGCGTATTTATGAGAATATTTTTGTGTATATCTTTATTTAACATAGTCTTTTTGATAGTCTTTATAATACTGTTTAACCCGCTTATTAAGAATGCCACTTTTATAAATTGTTTGTAAATTAAATATATTATCCCAATTTAAAGTGCCTAAATTATCAAAATGATAATCTTTATAAATATATATAGCGTCCAGAAAAGCCCTTTCAGGTGTTGCAATAAAATATCCATTGCTACTTTCAATTCCCTGCATATTTGTTAAGACACCCCTTTTTATTTGACGGTATTGTATAACGGAATCGTTTACTTTTACTTCCCGAGTTAGGTAAGAAACTGCAAAAATCCTCTCATAATACTGAAAAACTACTCCTGCTTTTACCAATACTGTTTCCAGACTTATATATGATGGTTTATACAGCTTATTTGCCAGTTCAAGAGGGTTATATTCGCTTTTAGCATATATTCCCTGATGTAATCTTTTAAGCTTACCTACTTTAGTAAAATAATGCATTCTTTTTCTTAAATTTGGGTAGGCAATTTCCGGAAAAAGTAAAGATAATTCGTTAAGGGTAAATACACTTTGCGGCAAACTATATATTCTAAGGATAAAATTATTATGCATATTTACTACTAAAGGTTACATTTAATGTAACGCCTAGTAGGATTATATGCAATTTAGTCTGATTTGTCAACACCTAAAAGGAAACGCATTCGTGAAGCTAATTGTACTGAAGACTCCCCCGCCCCGCTTGACTTTTATTGCCTAGAGTAATAGCATAAAGCTTGGAGGTAGGAATATATGGGGAGAAGTATGGCAGAAGTAACACCGGCAATTGAACAACCAACGGAACCTACATTAACCAGTCTTCCCGCCAAAGGAAGACCGATAACCACTCGGCAAAAAGTGGCTTTGGGAATTGCAGGACTTGCCACTGCAGTAACGGCAGCCGGTTGCGACATTTTTCCATTTCTTACCTCAAAAGCAACTCCTAACTCATCACCATCTGCAACAGTTGAACAATCAAGTTCGCCTGTTCCTACTCCGATTTCGTCCGAAAATCCAACCATAGTAATTCCATCCAAATCTCCCACCAAATCTCCCAGCGCAACTCCATCGGCAGCACCAACGGAAACGGCAAAGCCGACATCAACCGCGACAAAAACTCCGGAAGTTACCGCCATACCCGACACGGCTTTGGGAAAAGCGCTTAAACAATGGCTGTCGGAAAAAGGCAACACCGGCATTCCAACCGGCAAGGAATGGACGCAATTTGGCAAGAAACAAGGACTTAGTTTGTCTACCGGAAGCAGAGAAAGTGTAAACGACAGTAATTATACGCCTGAATATTCCACTCTCGATAAGGGGACTGTAGTTATACCTGATGCAAACGGAGTTCCACATCTAGCCTTACCAATTCTGCAAGTGGACGGAGCCGGAAACCATTATTATTTATTCCTGAACCTTGGGCCGCTTAACGCCACCGAACTAAATGGAGTTGGCCTAATCCCAGACCGCAATAATATAGGAATAGTCCCTGAACAACACAACATAACTATAACTCAACTTCAGACTGTCTTAAATAAATTGAAAGGAGATATCTTTCTCATAGGCTTTTTCTTTGGTGATAGCTCGCCAGACCAAAGTCTCACGATACAAGAATATATGTCTGCCAAGCCAATAGACAGGGCGCTTGCCGCTTTTACCTTAAAAGCTAGCCAGCCGGGTGTTAGTTACAAAAGTCTGCTGGCAGAATTTCCGGATATAGCAAAACTAATTAATGCTTACCCAACAGAAATTGACGCCACAGCGATGCCGTTCCCAAGTTATTTTGAAACCGCCAGCCTGCCAAAATGAAAGTTTCTTCTCTCCT
>DATKGY010000006.1:0-3188 GCA_035510535.1 Patescibacteria group bacterium | reverse complement strand
CAGTAACTGTATCTTCAGGCATTAATTAAATATTGATCTCTTTCGCATAGTTTGTCAAGAGGTATTTGCCCATAAATTAACTTCTTAAGTGAAATTGGAAAAGCAAAATTTCTAGAAAGACTGTATAGAGGAAATACCTTTAAAATCCACAAATATTATTATCAATAAACGTCTTGCGTGGAATAGAATCCGTCTTTAATTACCGTAGTCTTAATCGTGTCTTTAGTAACCGGAATTGGATTAAGTAAATAAGATGAAACATCAATCGTACCGTTATTCGTAACGCCGGTGGTTTTTGGCATCTTTCCATTAGCCATGTCAATTGCGCCTAGAATAGCTTCGTTTGCTTCGGCGGTAATTGGCTTGTATAGCGTTACTGTTTGCGTCCCGTCGACTAATCTTTTAACCGCGGTTAGCTCAGCGTCTTGTCCCGAAACCGGAACTTTACCTGCTAATCCATGTTCCGTAAGGGCTTTAACTACGCCCGTTGCCATACCGTCATTGGATACCACAACTGCGTCAACCTTTCCTCCTCTATCCAAAAATGCCTTTAGGTTTACATAGGCAGTTTGTGCATCCCAGTTGGCAGTATATTGATCAAATACCAATTTCGCTTTACCTGCCTTTATCAAAGGATCTAAAACGCTCATCGCCCCGTTTCTTACTAAGGTAGCATTGTTGTCTGTTGGCGATCCACCAACAAAAGCCACGTTTGGCACAATTACTGTTTTTGGAACAGCATTCATTACATATTGCGCGGCAAGCTCCCCCACTTTAGCACTGTCAAACGATACGTATAAATCGGGATTACTATTTAATATCATTCGATCATATGCAATAACTTTAACTCCTGCTTTATGCGCCTGGTCAATAACCCCAGTTAGAGCGGTAGCGTTATGCGCAACAACAATTATTACGTTTACTTTTTGATTAATCAGGTTTTGTATTTGTGCTATCTGAGTGTTATCATCCGAGTTAGCCACTAAAGTCGTAACCGTAGCCCCCAAGCTTTGGGCTTTTTGAGTCATTAAATCACGGTCTCTTATCCAACGAGCTATTGCTATGCTATCCAACGAAAATCCGATGGTAATTGTTTTCGAAGGAACTACCGCCGTTTGAATCTTTTGGGATAGTTTTCCATTAAGAATATAAAAAATACCCAAACCCGCTAAAACAACTACTAGTAATGCTATAACTACAATAACAACGTTTTTGCCGTGTCCTTTTTTAACATCGGCCGGAGCAACTGGTGGAACTACCGCTGGAGCGGGTTGCGTTGTTACTGGTGTCGGCTGAGCAGGAATTATATCTTCAGGCATTAATTAAATATTGATCTCTTTATTGCTTCTTGTCAAGTCTTAATAGTCACCTTATCCCCTGCTTGGCTAAGCTTGCAACCTGATCTACGTTAGAGCTATCTATAAGACCTATTCCCGTATCAACGTAAAGACCGGAAAAACCATATTTCTTAGTGAGGCAGGTTTGAAGAATTGGAAGAAAACCTTGAAGATATGGCTGTTGGTCTGAAACTAAACTTACATAGCCGTTTTTAATACCCTTAACTGTTTCCGTAGAAAGATCAAAGCCCGCAACAATCAGTTCCCCCGGCTTAATTCCGGCTTGGTTTAGATAGATGGGCGCGGCTGCGGTCATAGATCCACCATCCAGAACTAACGCTTTTATATTGGGGTATTTCTTAATCAACGCCACAGTTTCGGCAATTGAAGCATCTGACTCGGCGTTAATATTTATATCTACCCCTTGTGGTTCAAAATCTACTTTTAGTCCGGCTGTTTTAAAAGCATCCCTAACCGCATAAGGCCTGTCCGTTCTGGTTGTTGGTTGTCCATTTACAAATCCTCCTGCAATAACCAAAACCTCATCTCCGGCTTTAAGATTATGTTTACGTATTGTCCCCTCTGCTAAAGTTTTTCCCGAAGAAATCAATTCTTGACCTACATAACCAAAGCCGTTGGAAACATATTTCTCGCGGATCGTTGAAATATCAACATTCTGCATAGTCACAATTATCCCCTTCTTTTCAGCTTCATCAACCAGCGGAGATAACGCGTCAGCGCCCGGATGCCCCATAACCGCGATTGCATCGGGAGACTGACTGATTGCAGTCTTAAACTGGGTAATTATCGTATCGGAATTCCAATCGGACCAGAGGTAATTGACGCTCGGTCCAAGCGCCAATTCAGCCGCTCTAGCTCCGTTGTAAACAGTTCTGGCAAAAGCATCTGATTCGCTCCCTCCCGAAAAAAACACAATTTTTACTCCCGAGCAGATTTTTGTGCCTACTGGAACTGCGGCAGAATTATTCTTATTGGGATTTAAATTACTTTGCGTAAGGATAAATAAGTATCCGCCAATACAAAGCAAGCAAATAGAAACAATGAGAATTGCAATAGCTATCAGCAGAGGTTTTTTTGAGCCATTCCTAGAAACCGTTGTCTGCGTAGACACGACTACGGGTACTGGCTGAGCAGGAATTATATCTTCAGGCATTAATTAAATATTGATCTCTTTTAAATAGTTTGTCAAGGAAGTAATTTGAAGCAATCATATTTGAGTCGTTTTCTTTTTACTCATAAATTCTTCTACCATTTTTATTACCTCTTCCGGCGAATGATTGCTTTTGATTATACAACCCGTTGCTCCCAACCGCATCGCTTCATCCAGTTTTTCCTGAATTCCCAAATTTGTTAAAAGCACTACCATTATTTCGCGCGTCCGCGGATCTTCTCTCAGTTTTTGCATTAATTCCAAGCCGTTCATTTTAGGCATCATTACGTCTAAAAGAATCAAATCCGGCTGCCATTCCTTAGCTTTTACAAAACCCGCTTCTCCGTCGGCAGCAATCTGAACATCATAGCCCTCGTACGAAAATAATCTACCATACATCCGTGACATTAATCCGTCATCTTCTATTAATAGTATTTTTGCCACCTAAGAAATTGCCTCCTTTACAATCGGCAGTTCAAAGGAAAAAGTAGAACCTACTCCCGAGACTGATTTTTCCAAGGCGATTTTTCCTCCCATCCCTTCGATCATCATCTTTGAAATGTACAAACCTAAGCCTGAACCGTGAATGACATCTCTGGTATAAGTTTCGCCGGCTGGCCCCTGTTGGAACTTATTAAATAATCCCGACTGGACATCTAAAGGAATTTTCCTTCCCTCCC
>DATKGY010000005.1:0-3373 GCA_035510535.1 Patescibacteria group bacterium | reverse complement strand
AAACAATTGCCGACTATAAGCAGCAAATCTTGGTTAAACAAGGCGCAGATCAATTTAAAAAGCTCTTGGAAAAAGGGTTAAATGTCCCGGTAGTTTTGCTCTAAATCTAGTGGATACTAGAAGAGCATCGCTTTCGTTACTTGGATAATAAGCTCTTTGTACGATAAGCAATGCTCTTGGAAAAAGGGTAATTAGTCCTTTAGGCAGGAAAATAAAACTAATTACCTATTTAGTGTTAATAGCAAATAAATAAAAGGTTGTCAAGGAAAATTGATAAGGCTAAAAGTTATCGATTTGCTTGATTTAGATTGATATTTTCATATCAATATTTGGAAGCTAGAATGGTGATACGACGATTGGGCAGGTTGTCGTATCACCTTTTTAGAAGATAGGACAAAATTCCTAATTCCTAATTTCTAATTCTTAATTTCTAATCAATCCCCAATTATTAAAATCCAATTGCCAACATGCAGCTGAATGCATGAAGACCGAAGGAAATAGTCCGTTTTGAGATGAATTGAAAGCCGTCAGATTACTTAGGATTAAACTTCAAGAAAGGCTTTCGTTTAACGAGCGGGTTTATTTTTAGATCTGAAGTTAGAGCTTGGCGAGTGTCAGCGAGAAACGTGGCTATGACTAAGGACAAATTCCTAAAATTTATAGAAGTTTTTTGGAGAAGAGGATACGGCCGGCCGAAGTTTGGATTACCCGGGAAACGACCACGTCTAGCTCTTTGCCTAAGTGTTGAGCGGCATTTTCGACCACGATCATGGTTCCGTCATCCAAATACCCCACCCCCTGCGTCACGTCTTTGCCCGGGTGCTGAATTTGAATATGTAAAGTTTCGCCCGGCACCGCAATAATTTTTAAGACGTTGGCCAAAGTATTCATGTTAACCGCCGAAACGCCGCCAATACTGCCCTTTTTCTCCAAATTATAATCGCAGGTAATCAACCTCCCCTTGTTTAGTTTGGCCGCCTGAATTAACTTTTCGTCAACCTCTTTTAGCCTGTCTAACCCCAGCAGTTTTTCCTTTTCCTGCGAAATAGCAATTAGCTTTATTCCTTTGACTTTTTTGGCTTTTTCTAAAAGCTCCAAACCTTTTCTACCCTTTTCTCTTCTGACTAAATCTTTGGAATCGGCAATATGTTTTAGCTCCAAAAGAATGCTTTCCAACACTACAAAATTGCCGCGGAAAAGTCCTAGATTGATAACGTCAAAAATACGGCCGTCGATAATGGCGGAAGTGTCCAAAAAAATGGCGCCGTCTAAGTGTCCATTTGGTTTTTTCTTTTTTTTGTTATTTGAACGCCTCAACGGCAGTCTTCTGGCCACAGTTTTGGCCACCTCGTCCGCCAGCATTGCCACGAACCGCGGCGAGAAATGCACGCCTTTTTCGGTGGTTTCTACCGCCGGAATATTTTCTTCTTTCTTGTCCGCCGAAGCTTTAGCGAAGGAGGATTGTTTTTTAATTTCTTTCTTTGCCATAAGGTAATATTGACAATTGATTATTTATTATTGACTATTTAACGCTCTTAAATAGTAAATCGTCAATTGTCCTTAGTCAATGACCTGACCACTTCTTCAATCGAATGGTAGTTTTTCGGCGTGATAATCTTCGTGAACCCTAACTTTTTAGCTTCCTTAATCCGCTTTTCCAAAAACGGCGGTTCCCTTAACTCGCCCAACAGCCCAACTTCCGCAATTCCTACCACCCTTGATAAATTTATATTTTTAATACTTGAGAGAATGCTTAAACAAATTCCCAAATCGCACGCCGGATCATTTAATTTTAGTCCGCCGGCAACATTGACAAATACATCCATCTGTTCAACCGGCAGTCTAGCATGCTTCTGCAAGACCGCCAAAAGCAATTCTAAGCGTTTATAATCAACGCCGCTGGCAATACGTCGTGGCATGGGTAGTTTTGAATAAACTAACAAAGCTTGAACCTCCACCAAAAGTGCTCTAGTTCCTTCCAAATTGGCGACTAGGACTGAACCCGGTGCGTTATTGCCTTTGTTTAAAAAGAGTTGTTCCGGATTTTTTATTTCCGTCATGCCGCCTTCCTGCATCGCAAAAATGCCGACCTCGTCGATTGGTCCGAAGCGATTTTTCAGACACCGTAGGATTCTGGTGCCGGTATTTTTTTCGCCTTCCAAAAACAACACCGTGTCTACCATGTGCGACAAAATCATCGGGCCGGCCACCATTCCCTCTTTAGTAACGTGGCCGACTAAAACCGTTGGGATATTTAAAGTTTTGGCAGTTTTGATAAATTCGGACGCGGCGTAGCGCACTTGACCGACACTTCCGGAAAGTCCGGTCAAGCTTTCCGACTCCATGGTTTGAATTGAGTCAATGATAACAAGAGATGGTTTTTCCGAAGCGATTAAATCAACAATGGCGTTGGTATCGGTTAGTGACGCCAAAAAGAGCGAGTCATTTTTGAGATTTTTGGTGAGTCTTACCGCCCTAAGCTTTATTTGCTGTTCGGATTCTTCTCCGGAAATGTACAGAACACTTTTTTTCTTCAAACTAACGTTTAAGGCCGCCTGCAAAAGCAATGTTGATTTGCCGATTCCCGGATCTCCGGCCAATAAAACCACACTTCCATTAACTATTCCCCCACCCAAAACACTATCCATCTCCGAAAATCCGGTTGTAAACCGATCTTTCTCCTGATGCACAATTTCTGATAATTTATGAGGTTTTATCTCCGTTTGGTTTTTGTGATTTGTAATTTGTGACTTGGAGATTGATGAAGATGTTTTGAATTCTTTAAGCGTATTCCACATGCCGCATTCGGGGCATTTTCCTAAGAATGCCGGACTGTCATATCCGCATTCCTGGCAGACAAATGAAATCTGTGATTTCATAAATTACTAATTGACCTAATTAATCTAATTGACCTAAATTTTAGAAATTAAAAATTAGAAATTAGAAATTTTATCTGTATCCGATTGGTTTTTCCGTCAAAACCGGAACCAGAATTACTCTGTGCCTTCTCGTATCTACTTCAACCACCGTGGCAGTAACCGGAGCCCCTTCGTTATAAGAAACGGTTGGCGGGATTTTCTCTTTTTTAATAAAACCTTCAATACCTTTTTCCAAATTCACTAAAACGCCGCTTGATAAAACTTTGGAAACACTGCCTGAAACTCTTTGATCGGGAACATAACTTTTGAGTTTTTCTTCAAACGGGTCGGAGACTAAAGCTTTGATTGAAAGATTAACTCTTTTGGATTCACGGTCAAAACCGATCAGTTTAGCTTTAATTTTGTCTCCCGCTTTAAATGCTTCCGGCACTGCCGCCAGCTTTTCCCAAGCGATTTCCGAGATATGGACAAAGCCTTCAATTAAACTTTTATCA
>DATKGY010000004.1:0-47178 GCA_035510535.1 Patescibacteria group bacterium | reverse complement strand
CGGACACCACTGGATCAAAGGTTGATGGCACCTCCCCAATGAGTATCGCCGCCGTCTGCGTCCTTCCTCGGTCAAAGCCTCCTAGGCATCCATTATCGGCATTATAAGTAGATTAAAAATCTTCTCTTCACTTTTCAAAGAACCAACTAATTATTGTCTAACAAGTAGCGGCCACGCATGTGGCAAGCGCTACTTGCTAAACAACAACTGATGACTAACCTGGTGGACCGTGGCGGACTCGAACCGCCTACCTCTTCATTGCAAATGAAGTGTTCTACCAGGTGAACTAACGGCCCGTCCGTTTGAGTCCAAAATAAAAAAGAACTTGTGACTAGAGGAATTTACTTAGAAGACACAGGAATACCGCTTAGGCGGTTGAAAAAGTTAATTTTCTTAGTGTCATCATAAAATAAATTCCTCCCGATCGAAATACATCGGGATTCATTCACGTATATGTGATATTAACACAGGTTCAAATAAGTGTCAAGCTCCGGTTTGAATAACACAATTCTAAGAAAAATATAACAGTTATTTTTTAATACTCCTTATTGGAGAGTTTCTCTGTCTTGTTGGGATGGAAAAATTTGTTTATCAGGAGTGCTTTTGTAAACTTTTCCAAATACGTCATTCATTACTACCGGATCTCTCGCGCCCTCTTGAGAAAGAGAAGAATTCCCTACAATAATCTCCCCATTCTCTTTACCTTGAACTTTAATAATCTTAGTAATCTCACCGCCACGACCCCATTTACCAGTTTTTATAAAAATCCATATTCGATCCCTATACGTCTTATACCATCCACCTGAGTCATGAGCACTATGATCAAATTGATCATAGTTATGTATATCAACGCTATAGTGTCCCAATACGGATTGCAATCCCACAATTACCTGATTAATTGCTCCCATGCTATTTCTCAAAGCATCAGCTCTAAGTTCTTCTCTTCGTTTTTCTTCTTCACCTCGAGCTTGATCACTCTGTCTTTGTATCTCTTCAGTCGCATTTCTTCTAGCTTTTTCTGCAGCTTCACTTTCACGTTTATGTCTAAGATCTTCTATTAATCCCATGTCGTAATTATACTACAGGATTATAAAATGTCAAACGGGGCTAGATTATTTCCCGCCGTTTCCCTTTTTTACATAATTGTGTATAATGTGAACATATGAAAAAAGCGCAATTCCAATTTGCATTACCTGTTTCCATACTAAGAGAAGGCGATAGTTTTATTGCTTATACTCCCGCTTTGGATTTATCAACTGTGGGAGATACGTTGGAGCAAGCTCAAAAAAGATTTGAAGAAGCCGTACAACTTTTTTTTGAAGAAATTACAGAAAAAGGCACTGTAAATGAAGCATTAGCAGAACTTGGTTGGCAAAAAGCCGATAATCAACTTACGCCACCTGTTGTAATTTCTCATCAAACAGAAACTTTTTCAGTTCCTCAATTTGCTTTATAAAAATATGCCTAATTTAACTCTTCTTAATTGGAAAGAATTTGAAAAATTTCTTTTATATACAGGCTGTGAATTTAAGCGGCAAAGAGGAGACCATCGAGTTTATTGGAGATCGGGCTTAAAAAGACCAATTATTCTCCCGACCTACAAAAATCTCCCAATATTTATAATAAGAAACAATCTAAGAACCTTAGGAATAACTACTGAAGAATATCTAGAAATATTGAAGAAAATATGAAGCCGGGCTGGATTATTTCCTAACTTTTTTGGGCGCTCTTCTCATTATTTCCACCAGGTTATCATCCGTAGTCCTCCTCAACGAGTCTCGCATTCCCTCTAGTATATCCACTGGCGGTTTTCTTAATGCGGCCAATGCTTCTCTCGTCCTAGCACCTGTTAGTAACATATTAAACGCGGTTGTGTATACTCCTTCAGCCGAATCGCCAAGAGTTTTCCTAAACCTAACAACAATTGAGTCCTTTGCAGTTCTTCTAGAAAACTTGTGATTAAAACTGCTCCAAGCCGCATCTGAACCCTTTTCTGCAAGATGTCCTCCATACTTAAATAAGGTTGACGCAATTAAATAGGCGGTATCGCCAATTGCCATCGCTTGTGCGGCCTCGTTCATTCGCTCAAAATCCGGAGAACCATCTAAGGCCCCTCTTGCTATTTCCGAGTAAGTAGCCGTCGCTTGCTCTGGAGTTGGGAGAATTTTAAGTTTTATATTAAGTCTTCTTGTTGTTTCTGTCATAGAATAAAGATTTTACCATTTTGCAGATTTTTGTCAACTATGGGACAGGATAGATTGTTTCCCTTCTACTTGTGGATGAAAAGGAGCGCGTTGGGAATGTTTCTACCCGGCCCCAATTTGTATCCGCCATCCCAAAGCGCCGTTGAACCGCCTTCATCTAAGTTCATGGCGTTATCCATCCCTAAAGCCTTTAAGACTTTGGCGCTATCTGCCATGGTCGCGTTTAAGACGTCTCCGATGTAAACGGTGCTGCCTTTATTGGCAACAAAACCCCTGGCGCCTCTTTGCTCAAACTTGGCGTCACCGCCTCCGCCATAAACCACATTTCCACCCGAAACTAGCAGAGGATAATTTGATAAAACCGCATCCACTCCCGTATCTCTTCCCCACTCCAGCGCCTGTCCGACAAAACGCGCTGTATTTCCGGTAAAAATAACCGCCGGATTGGTGCTGTAAACATTATTGGCGGCATTGAAATAAACTTTATTTTTATTCATTACCAAAAGGTCAAACGAACCGGTTTTTCCCGCGCAACTTGGATAATCGGCCGGACAGAAAAAACTGCCGTTGATGCCGGCAAACGCGCCGCTTCTTGCCACATAATCAGATAGTGGAAGCACCGGACAATTATTACTACAATCGCTGGCTGAAGCTGTATCGACAATGACTTTGGTTGAGTTTAAATCCGCGGCAATAATATAAACCGTAAAACTGCCGTTGTCGGTTGCGACCGACTGAACTGAAAAGCCGCTGCCCGGAGGAGTGTTGCTTTGCGCAACGTTTTGTGGCGCTGAAACTTGAATTTGAGCAACCGCTAAAGCATCTTCCTGCTTTTTAATATCTATTGATAATAAGGCTAGGCTGGCCGAGCCGGAAGCGTAATTAAGATCCGAAAGATAAGTTAAACTTTGCGCAAATTCCTTATCTAAATCTGTTGTGTCCTGCTTTTGCGCTTTTAAATCCAAAATTCTTTGATATAAACCCAAAGAAGATTTATACGATGTTTGAATGTTGTCAATATTCTTTTTTAAGCTTTGATTTATTTTATACTGGTCCTGATTTTGTAAGTTGTTGAGTTTTGCCGCTGTCACTTTTAACTGGTTTGTGAGTTTGGAGTTGGTTGTATTCTGCTGAATAATCCTGACGCTAAAAATGAGAAGTGAAACCATTAGGACGAATAATATTAAAAATGATGACAATGAAACCGTATGTGCCCAAAGAAACAGTTTAATTTTGCCAAGACTTAAGTGAATAGGTTTAATCGTCACAAAATTATTATAGCAAATAGAAATTATGTAGTTTGGTCGGATAGCCACTTTTGCAGTTCCAGTGCGGCGGAACAACCGTAGCCGGCAGCGGTGATGGCTTGTTTATAATCTTTGTCGTGGACGTCTCCGGCCACAAAAACCCCCTCTTTGTTGGTTAAGAAGTGGTCGTGAACTTTGACAAAACCTTCTTCATCCAAATCAATGCCGGTGAATTTTGTCGTGTTTGGCAGATGACCGATGGCGACAAAAATTCCATCAATCGGCATCTCGCTGGTCTTCCCCGTTTGATTATTTTTGATTTTTACTTTTTCTACTTTCATCTCGCCTAAGACCTCTGTGATTTCGCAGTTGTAGAGGATTTTTATTTTCGGATTTTCCTTAACTCTTTTTTGCATGATTTCCGAAGCTCGGAAACTGGCACGGCGGTGAACTAAAGTGACGCTGTCAGCAAATTTTGTTAAGACCAAAGCTTCTTCCATCGCACTGTCCCCGCCACCGACCACAATGACCTTTTTGTTACGGAAAAAGGCCGCGTCGCAAGGCGCGCAAGAAGAAACCCCGCGCCCGATTTTTTCTTTTTCACCGGGAACCCCTAACCATTTTGTGTCCGCTCCGGTAGCAATTATAACTGACTTGGCTTGGTAAGTTTTGTCTCCGACCGAAACTTTGAATGGGCTTAAACTGAAATCAGCGGAAGTGAAATCATCATCTATAAATTCTGCGCCAAACTTTTCCGCTTGTTTTCGCATGTTTGCCATTAACTCCGGGCCCTGAATCCCCTCCGGAAAGCCGGGAAAATTTTCAACGTCGGTGGTTAGCATCAACTGCCCGCCCCACTTAACACCGGCAATCACCAGCGTTTTTAAATCTGCCCGCATTGTGTAGATTGCGGCGGTTAAGCCGGCTGGCCCGGAACCAATAATTATCACGTCGTAAAGTTTATCCATATTTAGAAATTTTAAGGCGCGGGGAGCAATCTTTTGAGAAAATGTTTTCGCTAGAGTCGCTTATGCGACCGTATTCCGAGATTGGATGAAATCCAATCGGAGGAACGCTTGCGTTCGAAAACTTTTCGAACAAAGAATGCGACCTCAGCGCATTATCAACTTAAAACACTGTCTATCTCTCTTTTGAAATTATCTTTACTTTGTGCCCCCACCATTGTTTTGACCACTTGACCATTTTTAAAAATTAAAAGACTGGGGATGCTCATTACTGCGTAGTTGCCCGCAACTTTATTCGTGTCAACGTCAACTTTTCCGACCTTAAGTTTGCCCGCGTATTCCGTTGCCAACTCCTCAACAATTGGTCCGACAATCCGGCAGGGCTGACACCACGCCGCCCAAAAATCCACCAAAACAGGAATTTTTGACTGAAGAACTTCCGCTTGAAAATTTTGATCTGTTAAGACTAAATCTGCCATACTTTAAATCCTTGCTGTACTAACATAGCAGAGACTTTTTATTATGTCAACGAATTAAATCGCATTAAGTTTTAAGCTTTGATGCACACAAATCTTATTCAACTATATTCACTGAGGTTCCACTTAAGAAGCTTCTGATATTACCTAAGGACGTTTCCAGTATTTGATGCAACGCCTCAATGCTATTAAAAGCGTTATGCGGAGTAATCACGACGTCATCCCGGTTTAAAAGAATATGGTCCAAAAGCTGGGTCTGGATATCGCCTTTGGCAATATGCTCCGACGCCAAAAACTCTCTTTCTTCTTTAAGAGCATTCTCCTCTTCCAAAACATCCAAACCCGCTCCGGCTAAAATCCCCTGCTCCAAGCCCTCCAAAACCGCTTGAGTTTCAACCAACGCGCCTCTGGCCGTGTTAATGAGGATCGCGCCTTTTTTGAATTGATTGATATTTTGCAAGTTAATAATATGCTCTGTGTCGTGACTGTGCGGAAGGTGCAAGGTAACAATGTCCGAGCCGGCTAAAAGCTCTTCCAGCGAAACATATTTAACTCCTTTGGCTAACAACTCCTGATCTTGGCTATGACAATACGCCAACGCCTGCATGCCAAACGACAGTCCTAACTCGCACACATTTTTGCCGATATGTCCTGTGCCGATAACTCCCAAAGTTTTACCAAATAAATCAAAACCCGTCAGCCCAACGCTTGAGAAATCTCCTTTTTTTGCCCGCTCCACCGAAGGAATCAACTTCCTTGAAACTGCCAGCATTAGAGCAAAGGTGTGTTCGGCAACGGTGTGTGCACCATAAGTAGGAACATTGGAAACAACAATTCCCTTTTGTTTACAGTAAACCATATCAATATGATCAAAGCCCATCGAACGGGTAGCAATAAACTTAAGGTTTGGCAATTTGTCCAAAAGCTCTTTGGTGAGCGTTGAGTAGATAAAGGTGGAAATAATTTCAACGTCCTGATATTTACCAACGGTCGCTTCTTCCAGTTTTTCCGCTGTTATAACCGGCTGAAATGCGGATAGCGCGGTCTCAATGTACTTTTCTTCCCAATCTTCCACCTCAAAAATAACCACTTTTGCCATACAAAATCATTATTGCCTACTTGAAGACTGATGTAAAGTCGTAGTTCTCGGAGATCTGAGTTTTCTTCCTAAATATATCAATGTTTTTAATAGTAATGTTGCCTCTTTTGTATGCGATTAGACCCTGCTGCTCCAGTTTTTTCATTTCCAAGCTGACTGTTTCCCGCGTTAATCCGACCATCGAAGCAATATCTTTATGCGCCAGAGGCAAATCGACGGTAATTGAACGTCCATTTTTAACACCGAATTGTCCCGCACACAAATCAATTATATACGCCACATTTTGGCAAGCGCTGCCTAATTTTAAAAGCTCCATGCGGTTTAGCAATTCCTGCCAGCGGCGGACAACTTCCTGAGCAAGTGAAAACAGCAAAAAAGTATTGGTGGAAATTAATTCGGTAAAGGTCTCTCTTGGCGCTCTTCTTAAAGTTAACGGCGTGTAAGCTTCAAAGTAATATCTGGTTGTAGTTTCCCCCAAAAAAGTGAAAAGGAGAGGAAAAATGTATCCCGGTTTATAAATCAAAAAGGTTAATTCCTTCCCCTCCGAAGAGATGTAATAAAACTTGACGTAGCCTTTTTCAATGAAATAAATGTATTCCACTTTATCTTCTGGCCGCAAAATTACTTGGCCCTTTTTGTAGTTAAGGGGTTTATATTGAGCGAAAAATGGATTAAGTTTTTTGAGTAAATCTGTATCCATTACGGCGTCCATACTAACACAGTTTGTTTATTTTCTCAACGACTTTGTTAACTAGATTACCCCACTTTTGTAAGTAAGGTTACTGCTATGTAAAAAAGGCCGCGGTAACATATTCATCATAGAGTAAAGGAGGTGAAACATGAATACTTTAAGTACTTTAGGCAAAAATGCTTTTGGAATCAAGAATTTCTTTAAGAATATTGAGAATAGCGTTCGCGAGGAGCAAAAAGAAATTTTTTTCCACCGGAAAAGCTTAGGAGACGAAACAGAATATTTTAATTTCATAAAGTTTCTATTTAGTAATCCCGAACAATCTAAGATTAGTTCTTGACAAGAGTTTTTAAAATAAATACAATCCTTTTATGCCAAAAAGAGCTGCAATCAAAAAATCTTCTCTTCCAACCATAAAAATACCAACGTTTGAAGTAAAAATAAAACTTCCCGTGATATTTAAAAAGTTAGAAAATGTCAATTGGAAAAGATTTTTGCCAAAATCCTCAAACCAAGTAATGGTTGTTTTATTGGTAGTTGCCGCCTTTTTGGTCGGCTACTTACTTAATGAAGTTCAACATTTGCAAAAAACTCAAGTCGCAATTCAAGCTGCAGTCCCCTCTCAACAAGCTGGTCAACAAGCAGCGCCAACTCCTGGTGCTAAAGTGAATGTTTCCGCGGGACACTTCCCCATTCTTGGCAATGCGAAAGCAAAAGTAACAATTATTGAGTTTGCTGATTTCAGATGTCCGTTCTGTGAACAATTCTTTACCAATACTTTGCCGCAAATTACCAAAGATTATGTTGACACTGGCAAGGTTAAGCTCGCTTTCCGAAACTTTGCGTTTTTAGGTGATCCTTCAACTGTGGCCGCAGATGCTTCGGAATGCGCCAACGACCAGGGGAAATTCTGGGACTTCTACAATTATCTTTACAAAAATCAACCGGCGGAAACCGACACCACTATGTATAACACCGACACGCTTACTCAAGCCGCGGTAAGTTTGGGCATGAATGACAGCCAATTTAGAAGCTGTCTGGATAATAAAACCGACGACGCCAAAGCGGCTAAAGACATGGCTGACGGACAAGCAGCGGGAGTCAGCGGAACGCCGACCTTCTTTGTCAACGGAATTTCGATTGTTGGAGCCCAACCCTATTCCGCTTTCCAGCAACTGATTGATCAGGAACTCGCTAAAACCAAATAATCCTACTTCGCCTTTTGCCAGAACAGAGTTAGCACAAAAATAATTAACGTTGTAAGAACGATTGCCCCTCCAGCCGGAAGATTTAAATAAAAGGAGGCAAGTATCCCCATAAAAACTGATATTATTGAAAATACTTCAGCTAAGATGAGCGTTTTCCAAAAGCTTTTTTTAAGCTGCAAAGCTGCAACCACAGGAATTACAATCAAAGCTGAAATCAAAAGTATACCAACAATCGGAATTGCCAAAGCCACTGTCAATGCGGCCAAAACGATAAAAATATTATTGATAAATTTCGTCGGGATTCCCCCCACTCTGGCTGCTTCTTCATCAAAAGTAATATAAATCAACTCTTTATAAAGTAGTAGAACTGAAATAAGCACGACAATTCCAACTCCTAAAATAATATAAACGTCCGATTGCTTAACTGTTAAAATACTGCCAAAAAGATAATTGAACAGGTCAACACTGAATCCATGGGCAAGGCTAAGAATTATTAAAGCAATTGCTAAACTTCCGGAGAGAAAAATCGATAAAGCCGATTCCCCGTAAACTTTCTTGGAAAGTCTGAGTTTTTCAATTGCAAATGACGAAAGAACAGATACACCAATTGCTGTTAAGAGCGGATTAACATTTAATAAAAGCCCGACCGCCACTCCCGCCAAGGAAACGTGGGAAAGCGTATCGGCAATTAGCGAGTAGCGGCGAAGCACCAAAAAAATGCCGATTAGAGGTGATATCGCACCGATAATCAAACCTACTTCAATCCCTCGCAAAATAAATCCGTACTGAAAAATATTAAACATGATGATCACCTTTCTCGGTTAATTTTTCGAAATATTCACTATGTACAAATTTATCTGCCGCACCGTAATAAATCAAGCTTCCGTTGATATATGCAATTTCGGTGGCTTCATGTTCTATGACATCGAGCTCATGAGAAACAAGCAACAACGTTAACGAAAGCTCTTTGTTTAGTTTTTGCAACAACTCATAGAATTGCTTTTGGGTTTTAACATCCACTCCGGCCGTTGGCTCATCTAGAACAATTACTTCCGGCTCGCCGGCCAAAGCCCGGGCGATAAAAACCCGCTGTTTTTGTCCGCCCGACAAATCTCCGATTAAACGGTCACGAAATTCCCACATTTCAACTTGTTCAAGCGCCTTTTGTACTTTTTCTTTATCTTCTTTCGTCGGAAAATGAACTAGCCCTAATCTTGGATACCTTCCCATCGCCACTACTTCTCTAACCGTCATTGGAAAATGCGGATCGGTGTGCGCGACTACTTGAGAAATGTAGCCAAACTTCGGCCAGTCTTTGAACTTTTCGATATTCTTTCCAAACAGCAAAACTTCTCCTTTGGTTGGATTTAAAAGTCCCAAGATAAGCTTTAAAAGCGTTGATTTCCCTCCCCCATTTGGTCCGATAATCCCTAAATAATCGCCTTTATGCACAACCAAAGATACATCTTTGACGACAAATTCTTTTTCGTAAGCAAAGGAGACGTCTTTAAGTTCAATAATAGTTGTTTCGTGGTTTATTTCTGGCATTGTAGGGCTATTTGTAAATTATTAAGGTTTTGCCTCATAATTGTCAAGTAATTTTGGCCGTTTGCAATTTCGTCTTTGGTTAATCCCTCTATTGGATCCAAAACCATTGCCTTGGCGCCGGTTTCGTTGGCAATAGTATCTGAAAGCTTCGGACTAACCAAGCTTTCAAAGAAAATTACCTTGATATTTTTGGCTTTGACCAAGTTGGTGATCTCGACCAATTTTTGGGTTGACGGTTCTTCGTCCGGCGATACGCCGGAAATTGGAATCTGATTAATACCATATTGCCTCCCCAAATAGCCAAACGCAGCGTGGGAAGTAACAAAATCTGTTTGAGCACAGTTTGTAAAAGCATGAGAATATTCTGTGTTAAGCGCATCCAAATCGCTATTTAATTTTTGAGCATTGGCTTGAAAATAACTTGTGTCTTTTGAATCAATTTTTTCAAACCCTTTTTCAATCACTACCACTTCTTTTTTGGCTAAAATCGGATCAAGCCAAATATGTGGATCCTGAATCGTCTGCCCATTTTCATTAAGCTGTTTATTCGCCAAGCCTTCGCCTGCGGTCACGACTAGAACATTTGCCGGCAGTTGGCCTTTGATTTTATTTCCCCAGGCTTCCAACGCTCCACCGTTTAAGACCAGCATATTGCTGTTCTGAATACGGATTAAATCCTGAGTCGTTGGCTCATAATCGTGTGGCTCGGCCGAGGCCGGCGTGATACTGATAACATCGGCTTTGTCTCCGCCGATTCTTGAGGCAAAGAAATACATTGGATAAAAAGAAGCAGTTACTTGCAATTTTCCGTTACTAACTTTTCTTGTTGAACCGAAGTTGAATAGCAAAACCGCTGCGAAAATTAAAACCAAGATTCCTAATAAGACTATTAATTTTTTATTCATAATTATTTCTGACAATTCTCACAAAGGCCGAAAAATTCTAAAGAATGACTTTGTACCTGAAAATGTTTATTTTTTTGAATCTCTTTTTCTAATTTTTCGATAACGCCTATCTCAACATCTTGAATTTTACCGCAATTTTGACAAACCAAATGGTGATGGTGTTTTTTCTTCAGTTCGTATCTAAATTTTCCTTCTCCAAACTCTAAACGCTCTACAATTCCGTTTTGCAGCAATAATTCTATAATTCGGTAAACAGTAACTTTGTTTGTATTTAATTTTTTTGATCTTAAGAAACTAATTATCTGCTCCACATCCACGGGAGATTTTGAGTTCGATAAAAACTCAATGATAATCGACCGCGCCGGCGTTTTCTTAAAATTGAGCTGAACCATAATTGAGCTATTATATGCAACTTAGTTGCATTTGTCAAGGAGCAAGCATCGCTTGCGACGCGAATCCCGTAGATACGCCCTTTCGACGCGAGGACGTAGGCCTCGGGAGAAAGTAAGTATTCTAGCGGGATCAAGTATTAATGTAAAATTTCGAAGCTCTGGAATTTTTCCATTTCTTCTTCCCAATCAACTATCACGGATTTTACTTCGGCCAGAAACGGACCTTTTTCGCAAAATTTAACGAGCTTTTCTAGATTCTCCTTTGAACCTTGAGCCAAAACTTCTACCCTGCCGTCATCGGTATTCTTGACCCAACCGGTGAGTTTTAGCCTGCGGGCGTTTGATTTGACAAAATAGCGAAAACCAATTCCCTGCACAGATCCGGAAATAAAAATTCTGGCGGTTGCCATAATTTAAAATTGCTTCATTGTTCTATTGTTAAATGGTTGTCAGCAATAAAGCAATTGAGCCATTCAACAATTCTTTTCATTTTTTATCCTTAGCAGATTTTATCTGCTTGAGTTTCCAGAGGAATAGCGCGATTTTGTTATCGGCGTTACTGTCAATTACAAACGAGTAGGCTTTTTCCAAAACGCTGCGGTAATTTGATTTAGCCAGCTTAATCCACATTCCCCTATTTTTATAGTCATTCATTTCCTCCGCCAGCCAAATGCCATAGGATTGGAAATCCCGCGAAATATATTTGTCCGCAACCGGATTAAAGTTTTTTAAAATTTGTTGTACCGATTTCATATCTTCATTATACACAAAAATTGAGGCTTGACAAATTAAATCCCGTCCTATAGAATCCACTTTATGTCAAGACCAGATGCGCCAAATTTTCATTATCAACCTTTAGAACAAGCACGAATAAACAAAGAAGCTCGAGTTGCTCAACTTATGGATCGTATGGAAACAAGCGTTGACAGATATGGCCGATACTTCATCGAGCTTGGGCAAAAAGATTCTTCATCAGACAATCGGGCAATGATATTAACGGCTCCTTTTCTTCTCCCAGACCCATATAAACAGGCTTATTTAGTTATCTGTCATGACGGCTTTAGAGTAATATCTGATGATAAAGAGACAATTTCAGCAACTCTTACAAAGCTTAAGAATAATCAAGATAACGTAGGCATTGAAACTTCTTATGATGCACTTGGAGGATACTCGTCCACTCAAGATGGTGTGGGAAGTCTTAGAATGCCTTCACATGGAGATGAAAATATTGAATTTAAGTCTCTACAAAAACTTCCAGTCGGCACTGATGTTGTAGAGTTATTTATCAGAAGTACGGAAGAAGAAAAAACCCGATTACAAGAATTTATCAAACCGGAAGAACAAGAAACAGAAATGGCTCGATCCGTTATGGCCGCACTTTTCCCCAACCCTACTGCTTAACTACTTCGTATTAAATCTGTTCATGGCTTTTTCCAAGCCTTCTTCTAAAGCATCCTGAACAGCTTTGACCGACTTCTTGATGATTTCCCGTGCTTTACCCTTTTCTCCTTCAGAAAATTCTCCAAGCACATAATTGTCTAGCGCTTTTATCTTTCGGTTGTGAATTTTTTCATGCTGTGCGCCAATGCCGATTCTAAACCGCCAGAATTTATCGGTTCCCAAATGCTCAATAATTGACTCTACTCCTTTGTGTCCCGCCGATGCGCCGCCAAATCTGATTTTCATTCCGCCAAGTGGCAAATCGATTTCATCATGGATTACCCAAATATCTTCGGGTTTAATTTTATAAAACTGGGAGATTAAAGAAACTGCGGAGCCGGAACCGTTCATGTAAGTTAGGGGTTTTGCTAATATGACTTTTTCCGCTGGCCCTTTTTTTGGCTGCCAATTTATTTCGGCAATTTCTGCTTGAAACTTTTTCTCTGTTTTAAACAATACTGTAGACGCGGAAGAAAAATCTTTTAGGAAAGCATCCAAGATCATAAATCCTAGATTATGTCTGGTTTTTTCGTGTTTTAAGCCGGGGTTACCAAGTCCAACTATTAATTTCATCCCGTTAGAAAGCCCTCCTTTCAGCTTTATTATAAACTAAAGAAAAAATCTTACTTTTGAAACAAATCTTTCTAACGGGATTCATACAGGTATTTTAGCACGTTCACGTCACAGAAGTCACGGTTTTTAACTACATTAAAATATGCTTAAATAATAAGCAATGTATCAAATCTACTCGGCAAGCTAAACCTATTTATAATAAGCTTTAACCTGATATAAAACGTAATACTCTATTAAGGCAACCACCAAAGACATTACGATGCTGAATACATTAAGGCTAGCAATAGAGCTTACAATACCAAGCACTAGGACAAAAAACATTAAATTCCAACCTTTTTCCTTTCTTGCTTTAAGAGAAGGATAGGCCATCAGCGATAACACGCCGGTTGCTAATAAGACTAGCGCTCCGACTACAACGGCAATTATGTATTGCGGACCATACGTTGCTCCATAGACTCCAAGGGGAGCTACAGCTGCTACCAAACCGAATAAACTAAGGCTTGCCAATAATCCCATTACTCCAAAGAGTAAACCCAATACTCCACCAAGTAATGCTAACCATGGGGCAAAAGTTACTATTAAGTCTGTCCACTTTTTTGGTAAGGCAGGTGCTTTTGCATAATTTTCGTCGAGAACTTTTAATAATGGACTTAGTTGTTTCATCATTTCTATCACCTCCCTTCCCTAACTATGAATAATGTATCTTGCCGCAAGTTAAAAGTCAATTCCCAATTGGTCTTCTGTTTTTACTTCTGCCTTAGCGACTGGTTTTTCCTCTCCCCAAATTTTGACAATCCCATACTGCCCATCGAATCCGGGCAGTATGGCAATATCGCCTCTTCGCACTTTATCTACTCCCTCAGCCACTCTTACCCCCGCCTCCTTCTCCAAATCTTGCTTAGAAATTTTGAGTAAGACAGTTAACTCCGAACCAAACTTACGGCAAAGTTGGTCAAATAAATCCTTTACTTTTGGGCTGGAAACGGTTGAATGCAGGCTTTCGGCGACAATTTCGTTTAAAGGAACCAATTTGACAAATGGCGGATGTTTTTTACTTGGATCTAAAATCCATTTAACTCCGTTCGGATTTAATTTGGAAACTTCCTCGGGCCATTTTTGCGTTTTTGCCAATTCTTCAACGCGGTGCATTACCCCAACCGTTAACGGACGATGACAAACCGGGCAAATGTCGCCGTTGTCTCTAGTTTCCTTCGGGTTTTGCACGAAATTGCAGTTGCGGTGTCCGGTAAAATGATATTTCCCCTCCTCCGGATAGAACTCAATCGTATAGCCGATTTTGAGCCTTGAACTTGGATCCTGTTTTATCGCTCCTATGATATCTTGATATGTGATTTTCTTATCGTCATTTGTCATTTGTAATTTATCATTTATCATTCCGTTTTTGTTTTCAACAAAAACGGTGGCTTCTCTGCCCATTTTCGGCAAAGAATGCGCATCAGAAGTAGAGATTAATGAACGGTCTGCCAACTCTTTAATTTGCCAATTCATGTAAGGATCGCTGGAAAGTCCGGTTTCCACACCGTAAATTTTGTCGGCATATTCACCGAAGCATTCATCAATTGAATCAAAACCGGAATTGGAACCATATAAAGCAAACCACGGCGTCCAAGCGTGACAAGGCACCAGAAGAACGTTTTTATCAATCGCGTAAATAAGCTCCATCAATTGAATTGAAGAAAGTCCGATGATCGGCCGCCCGTCGGAAGACAAATTACAGCCTCTTTTAATTAACTCCGCGGCAATTTTCTCGCAGACCTCAATGCTTGGAGAAAAAACTAGGTTGTGGATGCGGTGGACTTTGCCGGCTTGTGAATATATGCTGGAAATTTCGGCCGAAAGAATAAAGCGGGTTTTGAAATCTTTGTTATCTTTAAGTTTAAAGATTCCCTTGCTATCCTCAATTAACTCCTGCTTAATTTCCCGCCGCCACAAAGGATGCGTCCAATCGGTAGTAGAAAGAATATCCAAGCCCTTTTTTGTCCCCCACAAAGCCATGTTGTAAAGGTTCATGTCGCGGGAAACCGCCCTTGAATATTTGGAGTGCAAATGTAAATCGGCTACGAATTCCATAAAGCCATTTTAACACAAATTAATTTGGGGGTTGAAAACAAATCTTTAGTTGCTACAATGAAATTAATGGCAGGCTCTATAGAAACTTCTGGAAGCATAGCGAGTCAAACTTCATCTAGCGATGCGTGGGAGAATATGCTCTCCGGACAACCAGCGCGCCAAATTATTGAATCGGACGATCCTGACCTATTTGTAACTGTAATACCTACGCCACCTACGAAACTTGGAACAGTATTGCGAAAATTAAAAGCGGTTGGAAAGAAGAAATAATACTATTAGTCCTTCTTCCCCTGCAGCTGATACATCTCAATCAGTTCTTTAACGCTGGTTGCGTCCTCCGGCTGTTTATCGGCGTCTCTAAATGATACTAAGCGTGGAAATCTTAATGCATAACCCGGCTCCGTCTCGGTTTTGCCGGCAGTATGAATCGGGCTGCGGGTGATTTCATCCGCCAAAATCTCGATGACAATTTTTGGCTCAATCCAAACCGAAGGAATAATATTTGAACTAACCCTTGCCGGCTTACGCTCCAAACTGATCGCGTCTGCGCGTTTATGAATCTCCCGCCACTCTTCGTCGGTTAATCCGGTACCTATTTTGGAAACTGTCATAAACTCGTCTTTTTCCTTGTCATAAACCCCAACCAACAAAGCCCCCGCGCCAAAAGCCGTCCGCTTCCCTTTTCCACTAATATAACCTAAAATTACACAGTCAATCGTATCGTTTAATTCACCGCTTGAATGGCGCTTCAGCTTTACCCAGTTGAAATTGCGCGCCCCCGCTTCATACGGACTTTCCAATTTTTTAATCACTAAACCTTCCAGGCCTTTGGAAATCGCATCTTCCAATAGAAGCGATAAGGTTTTGGCGTCTTTAATAGTTTGGTTTTTGGTACGGATCAGAACGTCGTCTTCCGGCAAAACTTCCTTGAGAATCTCCATTCTCTTGGTTAGTGGTAAATCAATCAGAGACTCTCCATCTTTGTACAAAATGTCAAACACAAAGGCTTTGAGAGGTAATTTCGCCGCCATTTCGGCAATGCCGTGTTTTCTTCTGCGTTTGGTGGTTTCCTGAAACGGCAAAAATTCTTCCGATTCCGGATTGTAAGCCAGAGCTTCGGAATCTAAAATAATGGCTTTGGCTTTAATTTGTTTTTTCACCGCTTCCGTCAACTCGGGAAACATGTGCGTCATTTCTTCCAAATTGCGTGAGAACATGCGTATTTCATCGCCGTTTTTATGGAGTTGCACGCGGAAGCCGTCGTATTTATACTGCGCGTCAACCACTTCCATTTTTTCAATTACTTTCTCCGGGTTTGGCAATCGTTCACATAACTCCGAACGTACCGGATAACCCACCATCAATTTTAGATTTTGAACTGCAGGCAAACCCTGATCCCATAAAGTTTTGGCGATTAAACCAAGATCTGAAGTCCTGTTATATGCTCCTTCCAACAGTTTTCGCTGTGACTTATCGCCCAATTTGGCCGTGGCCAAGCCATCAAGAACCGTCGGATCACCAACCCCCAACCTTGTATTGCCCAATGGAATGCGAACAAGATGTTTAGCTGAGATTGGATCCAGTTTCTTTAGAAGATCTGCCAGCAAAATCTGTCTCTTCTCCACTGTACCATTGCCTTTCGTATTGGCAATCTCCAACAGAATATTTACGACCTCCGTTACTGTTAATTGTGACTTCTGAACTTTGAATTTTGAATTTTTGGCCAGTTCGTAAGCTGCTAATCCCATATCTCCAAGCCGTTGATAATTTTTTAGCACATCCTCTCGTGATAGTCCGTAAGCGCTAGCTATTGCTTCTGCCACGGTTTTTTCCGCCATGCCGATCTCAATTGGCGCAAAAAACGGCGCTAACCTTCCCTGAATTAGATAAACTATCTTCTCAATTTCGCCGGCCGGAGTCTTTTCGAACAGTTCCGAAAGAATCTCAATGAGAGCCAATCGCGAAGACGTTCCTTCCAACTTTTCAAAATACTGGGAAAGTTCTGAATACTTCATAACTAGTTATAAATTATAAGTTATAAGTGCTAAGTTTTACTAGACGTCTTAACAATTTTCGTAAGAATTCTAATTATTTGTTCATTTTCGTTTAAAAGAACTTCAAATTTTGCTTTTAATTTAGGGTTTAAATCCGACAATAACCTTAGCCAATAGATAGTTGCTCTGGCTTCTTTCTTGGCTATGTTCATGCTGTGAATAAATTCTTTTCTAGAATTTGAACCAAGCGCCTCCTCAATGTTTGCCCCTACTGAAGCTACTGAACGAACAACTTGCTTAATTACAACAATGTTTTCGTAACTTTTTTCTAAAAACTTCGTGGTTCTAATAACTTCTAAGACAAAAGAGTAAGTTTTATTAGCAATTAGCGAATCCTTCGTATCCCCCATAATTTATAATTAATAACTTATAACTAGTAATTAATAATTGGCGGTCATGCCATTATGTACTTCGCGCCTTTGGTAACACCATGTTTTTTGATAATCCCAGCTTCAGCTAGCGCCTTAATCTCATTGAGAACCGTGTCTTCGGATACCATCGGGAACAGTTGTTCAAACGCCTGATTCTGCAGATAGCCAATTTTTTGGATGTATTCAATAATTTTGAGTTGTCTCGGAGATAGAAGTATTGGTGAACCGCCCAGTTTTTCTTTAAATCGGGCATCCACTGAAATACTTTCCACTTTTTGTCTGATTTTAGCAAGCTCAATGGAAAGCCCTAAAGTGAAATATCCCAGCCACTGTGTTAAATCACCGTCATTTTTTTCTACACTTTGCAATGCTTCGTAATAGCTAGCCGCGTCTTTATCAAAATATTCCTCCAGCGAAAAGA
This sequence comes from Patescibacteria group bacterium, assembly GCA_035510535.1. Lineage (GTDB taxonomy): Bacteria > Patescibacteriota > Microgenomatia > Levybacterales > UBA12049 > DATKGX01. The sequence continues at coordinate 29,493 of DATKGY010000004.1, read as the reverse complement.
ACTTGCGGATATCGTAACCATCCTGATACAAAATTAAGGTTGCCAAGGCCCTCGCCACCCTCCCGTTTCCGTCCAAAAACGGATGGATGCGCACTAATTCGTAATGGGCAATTCCGGATTTTATCACGGGGTGAACGTCCTCATCTCCCGCGTTGTCGATAAACTCCAACAGGTTTTTGATTTGAAAAGGCACCGCCACGGCCAATGGCGGCCTAAAAGAAATTTCTCCGGTTTGACTATTTTTAACCACAACTTGAGTTTTTCGAAAAACGCCGCACTGCTGTGCCGCCAAGATTTTATCAACTGTTAATTTGTGCAGATGTTTAACCAAATCTAAATCAATTTTGATTTGTGATTTAGGAGTTTGATCAAGAAAATCCATTACTTTGCGGTAATTGATGACTTCCTGAATATCTCTGTCGCGGGCTACTACCTGCTGGCCCAAAAGCACTTTTTCCGCTTCGGAAAGATTAAGTTCGTTTCCTTCAATATGCGTTCCGTAATGCACGGTTCTAACCATGGCGTCTTCCCGGAATTCTCTTTCGAAATATGGTAGAAGCGGCGCGTTGTCGATGACTTCTTTGGAGGCTTCAATGCTTCCAATATTTTTGAGGATTTTATTGCTAATCGAATATTTCGGCGTATACATAATCTAGCAATTAGAAACTAGCGATTAGCGACTAGTTTACATTTTAATAACTAATTGCTAGTAACTAGTGGCTAGTTGCTAAATTTATTATATCAAATTCCCGAGCTATTCCCTAGTTATTTCAAAAATATTAAATATGCTCGTGTGCGGTCTTTGTTCCTTTGCGTAACCCAGGATCACCAATGCCCCGACGTTTAACTCTGGCTTCGGGAATTATGGTAATCTTGCGGCCTTCCTCATCACGTACAACTTCTCTCCCTCTGGAGTCAAACTCCTTAGGTTGAGGCGTTTCGCTTCCTTTTTCGCTCATGTCAAAAGTCCTTTCATTACCACCGGGATTTCGTTGGCTAAATCCGAAGCGTTAAAGTAAATTCCCATTTTTTGCGCCAGAGCTTCTCCGGCTTTTTTGTTGATATATGAACCGGCTGTGGCCGACAAGAAAGCCTCATTTTTGCAATACAGCGCGGCGACTAGTCCTGCTAAAACATCGCCCGTTCCGCCTTTGGTCATCCCTGCATTTCCACCACTGATTTTAACCGTTTCCGTTCCGTTGGAAACCAAATCTACTTCTCCTTTGAGTAAAATCGTGCAGTTGTATTTTTTCGCCATCTCCGTAACTTTGTTTTGAACTTGAAGCATTTGTTCATTGTAATTTGATTGAGAATTAGAAATTAGAAATTGAAAATTAAAGAGTTTCTCGAACTCTTTATGATGTGGTGTTAAAATCGCATTTTTAGGAATAAATTCGGGGTCGATTGTCTGTAACGAACCACCATCCACCACCCATTTTTTGTTTGGGTAGGTTTTGAATAATCTTTCCGTCAGCTCTTTGGTATCATCATCGCCCGGCTCTACTCCACTCTCTCTTGGAAGTCCTGGGCCGATTAAGATGCAATCCGCTTCTTCAATGTAATGTTCGATTTTGTTGCGCGGAACCACAATCCCGTTTCTAAATTCCTCTTTTTCTTTCTCAACTAAGGCGTTATTTTCCGGCACCGATGAGTAGAAAACCATATCGACAATTCTTGAGGCAACTTGCAAAGACCAAAGTGAGGCGGCATGAAACAACACCGAGCCACCGATAATTAAAAGCTTCCCATTCTCTCCTTTATGCGAATCGGATGCCGGCACATACAACTTCTTTAAATCTTTAACATCAAACTCATTCATAACGTCTCCAGAAACCAACTTGTAAGTTTTTCAAGTAGAATTTCTTTTGCCTTGGGGAATAATTTTATCCTGTGTTTCGTGTCTTTTAAGACAAGATGCTCAACTTTTTTTGCATTTGTTGCAACTTCAAGATATTTTTCAACCATCCCTTCCGGCAAGATATCATCATTTTCACTTTGTACTATCAGCAAGTTATTCTTGAATTTCGCAATCTTTTGATATGACTCGCTTTCCCAAAAATCCTTTTTCAAAACATCAATGTCTTCTGTATGTAAGGTGCTCATTCGAAAAGGAGCAAATGCTGCTGGCACACTTAATAAAACTGACTTGAAATCGAAATCTAAACAAACCATAGCCGCTAGCCACCCCCCAAAACTAGATCCCATTAAACCAACCCTATTTTTGTCAAGCTCATCAGTTGATAAAAAGAATTTTAAACCAGCTTTAGCATCTTCTAATCCCATCTCTAATGTCTGTTCTTCAAAATTCCCATCGCTCATGCCGCAGCCCCTGAAGTGGAACATAAAAGCAAGAATTCCTTTACTAGCTATTCTTTCTGCTGCTTCAAAAAACATGTCTCCACTTGAACCACTGCCGTGGAAAAAGATTACTCCAGGAAACGGACCTTTGCCGTCCGGAATGAATAGCGTTCCGCGAAGCGTGTCTTTCCCCACTTTGAATTCAATTGCTTGTTTTTTCATCTTTGCAAATTAATCACCTTCATTGATTTTAGCAGTTTTTTGGGAATAAATTCTTCGTGTGTGGTCGTAATAATCGTTTGCTGTTTGCCGATTTCTTGCAAAATTAACTGAATGTGCCCTTCGTCTAGCTCCGAAAAAATGTCGTCCAGAAGCAACAGCGGTCTTTCGCCTAGTGATTGCTCGATAAACAAAAGCTGTAGCATTTTCAGCTGCAGAATTGCCAAACGCTGTTGCCCTCTGGAGCCATAAAACTTCACGTCGTGAGCGGCTTGAGCTTGTCCTGAGCCTGCCGAAGGATTAAACATTAAAACCGCAAAATCATCGCGGTGCGGACCAACCAAAGTTACTCCCGCCGCCACCTCTTCCCTTTCGTATTGCAACAGCCTTTCTTTGGAAATCAGACTTTTGTCGTACTCAACTACGCAATCAAAGATGTCTTTGGCGGATGAATTGAGAAAATTGATGAGTTCTTCCCTTTTGGCGGTGATGATATTGCCGTTTTCAATTACCAAATTGTCCCAATACTCAAACTGCTTTTCATTTCGGCGTCCCGTTTCTTGCACCATTTCCAAAAGCGCGTTTCTCTGTCTTAAGGCTTTGGCATAGGAAGTTGTGGCTACGCGGTAATTTCTGTCTGTCTGCTCTAAAACTTCATCCAAAAAATTTCGGCGAAGGGAGGGCGACTCAATAATTATCTCCAAGTCTTGCGGCGAAAAAAGCACCGCCAACAATCTGCCGGCAAAATCCACCCTCCTTTTACTAACGCCGTTGACTAAAAACTTTTTATACTGCGACCCGCCGTTAACTTCTCCGTTCGTGATTAAAACTTCCAGCTCATCATCATTGACGGCGCCTTTAACTCTCCCTACCTCTTCGGTGAATTTGAGCATTTGCGTGTCTTTGTCGGTGCGGAAACTTTTGCCGGTGGAAAGAAGATAAATCGCCTCAACCAGATTACTTTTGCCGGAAGTATTCGGTCCGACAACCAAAGTAGTCTCTTCAAAAGTAAATTCAGTTTTTTTATAGCTGCGGAAGTTTTGTAAAATTATTTTTTGAAGAGACATTGCTAAATTGCTTCATTGCTAAATTGTTTTGCCAATAAATTTAACCTGAATATACAGCAATTGAACAATCTAACAATTGAACAATCGTTATTCTATCACAGTTCCGAGGAATTTTTCGTGATTGAAGTATTTTCGCACGTTTTCAAAATCCGCTCCAGACATTACCACCACTTTTACTCCCAATTCCTCTGCTTTTTTCGCCGCCACCGGATCAAAAGGCGTATTCATTCTTGGCACCCATTCATCCCCAACCATTTTTCTAAAATCTGCCCAGGAAAATTTATCCATTGGTTTTGCATCTTTAAATTCTCTTGGGTCTTTATCGTAGACTTGTTTGACGTTGCTTAAGTTAACAATTTCTTTAACATCATAATCCTCACAAAGCATCACCGCGTCGTAATCCGTCGACCATCCCGGCTTCCATCCGGCCGCCACTATCACCGGCTCGGTAACCTTTCTGATTATTTCGTAATGCTTGATTATGTAGGGATGGGCAATGTCGCGGAAAATGGTTCTTACGAGGTGCGCATTAAGCTTAGTAGTGTGAATTCCCAGCCAATCCAAGTCATCACGGGTTAGCTCTCCTCCAATTACTTTTTTACCCGCGTCGATATAATGACCGGCGGTTGAGCCTCCCCCTATAACCAAAAAAAACTGGCGGTTTGGATTCTTCGCCAGTTGCTCTCGAATAAAAGCGTTAAGTTCGGATAAAAACTTAGTGTCAATCCCTCCGTTGGGGACGACGAGGGAGCCTCCGATGGACATGACTATTCTGTCCTTATAAGCCATAAAAAACTAGCATTTTCCTTTCGGATACTGCTAGATGTAAATACTATCATTAAACTTATCAAATTGCAAACGATTTTTGGTGTTTGGGACAAAAGTAGGTGCCCCGTCCCCCGAGTTGGATTTTTTCAATTGTCCCGCCACAAACTGAACATTTTTCGCCCTGTTTACCATAAACTAGAGTGTGGTTTTGATAATTCCCCTCTTGACCTAAGGCATTAACGAAGTTTTCGTCCGATGAGCCGCCGTAACTTAGGCTTTTTTTAATGACCTCGTGGATTGCTTTGAAAAGAGTTTGAACTTCTGCATCAGTGAGACTTTTGCCTTTTCTCCGTGGGTCAATTCCGGCCAAAAACAAAGCGTCGTTGGCGTAGATATTACCGATTCCGCCAATTCTTTTCTGATCCATCAAGATTAATTTGACCGGCAAATTGCCTTTTTGGATGACGTTTTTGAAATAATCTAGCGTTAATTCTTTGCCGGCCAGATCATCCCCCACTTTTGGTTCCGGCCCCATTTCTTTGAAAAAAGTGACATCCTTTAAGTCTGATTTTTTGATAATTTTTATCCAGCCAAAACGGCGTAAATCGTTGTAAAAAAGCTTTGCTCCTTTATCGAGGGTAAATATGACGTGGGAGTATTTAGAAGGCAGCGTTTCTCCGCCGACTTTTTTAGAAAGAACTGGTCCCAAAGTGGTTTTATCTTGAAAAACCAACTGCCCGGTCATTTTTAAGTGCACTGTGAGCACAAAATCATTATTTAGTTCAATAATTAAACCTTTGCCAATGCGTTTGATGCCGGTGACAGTGGCGCCGATGACATCTTTGGGATTTCCTTGGAAGATTTTTGGCACACGAACCTCAACCTCTTCGATTTTGTGCCCAATCAGACGCTTTTGCAGTCCCAATTTAATTGTCTCAACTTCTGGTAACTCCGGCATGTTTTTCTATAAACTCCTTTATTTCTTTTTTGAAACGCTCTTTTGAGAATTTTTCGGCTTGAGTAATGCAATCGGCTGAACTGAACTTTAAGCTTTCGAACTTTTTGACTGCTTTAATTAATCCATCTACGGAATAGTCATTAAACAAAACTCCGGTTTTGCCATCAATTACTGTTTCTTTGTATCCTCCGCCGTTAAAAGCGATTACCGGCGTCCCGCAAAGCATTGACTCAACCGGTGTAATTCCAAAATCTTCGTCCTGCGACAGAGCCAAAAAGCCTTTCGCGCCTTTGTAAAGTTTGACCAATTCCTCATCGCTGACCTGTCCCAAAAACTCCACCTTATTTTGGGACTTTTTGACTAGCTTATCGTGTTCGAAATAGTAACCCGCCGGCGACCCGGCAATTTTTAGCTTGAATCCCATCTTTAATGCCGCGTCAACCGCCAAATCCAAGCCTTTTGCGCCAACGATACGAGAAACTATGAAGTAGTAATCATTCTCCGATTTCGGATTTCGGATTTCGGATTTCGGATTGGAGAGCGGCAGCGATACCGGCGGGTAAATTACCGTTGCATTGCGTCGGTAGAACTTTTTTATTCGAGATTGAACTTCTTTGGAATTGGCAATAAAATAATCGACTTTTTGCGCCTGTTTAAAATCATAAAGCCGCAAAAAATGTCCGATAATTAACGCATAAACTTTAACCAGCCAATATTTTTGAAAATTGACAGAGGTTGAATATCCATAAAGCCACCTTGGCGGCGTATGACAATAACAAATCTCCTTGAATCTATCATTTTTCTTTTTGAACCCTTTAGCAATATACCAACTGGAAGATGAAACGACTAAATCGTACTGCGAAAGGTTAAAACTTCCCCAAATTAAAGGCGTTAAAAAGCGCAAAGGACTATAAAGTTTGCTTTTGAAAAAAGGTATAAATTGTACCCAAGACGTAATGATTTGCTTGTCTTTAAAATGCTTATAAGCTTGTGAATTTCTGGCGCAAAAGGCGGTATAAATCGGCGCCTGCGGAAAAAGCTCACACAAAACCTCCAGCACCCGCTCTGCCCCACCGTACTCCTTTATATAATCATGTACTAATGCAACTTTCATAATTTACAATTTTAAATTTTTAAACATTTGGATTTGATTAGAAATTAAGAATTAGAAATTAGAAATTTATAGCAATCCCAACTGTCCATTATCATTATTCTGCTTTTGAGGTTTCACTTCAATCCTCTTTGGACTCTTTTTCACAAGACGGTTTAGTAAGCTCTTAAAGCTTAACTCTTCAAACACTTTTTTTAAAGCTTTATTGTCGATATTATTAACCTCTGCTTCTTTTTCGTCAAGTTTAACCGGCGCATCCAAAACAATGGCCGCCAGTTTTTTAGCCAGTGCCGCCTGTTCGGCGTCTTGCGCCAACTTTTCCTGAACCTGCGGCGAAAGCTCTCCAAGATGCTCATAAATACCTTCCAAAGTTTGGTATTTACTTAAAAGTCCGCTGGCGGTTTTTGGACCAATTCCGGAAACGCCCGGGTAATTGTCCGAAGCATCCCCCACCAACGCCTTGTAATCCACGATTTGCCACGGTTCCAAACCATATTTTTCCCGCACTTTAATCTCGTCAAACAAAGTCATTTTGGTCATGCCAATAATCGGCGCCAACATTAAAACCTGACCGTTAACCAACTGCAATAAATCCCTGTCGCCGGAAACTATGATAGTTTGTAAGTCCTTGGCTTTGGCTTCTTTTGAGATTGTCCCGATTAAATCATCCGCTTCGTAACCGTCAACTTCAAAATGCTTAATTTTAGCCTCATCCAGCGCTTTATGGATTACATCAAATTGTGGCGTTAGATCGTCGGAAATTTTTGGCCTGGTCGCTTGATAACCGACATACATTTGCTTTCGAAAAGTCGGCGCGGCTTTGTCAAAACAGACAATCAAGTATTCCGGCTGCAAATCTTCGACAATTTTTAAAAGCATCATAAAAAACCCGTAAACCGCGTTAGTCGGCATTCCGTCTTTATTATTTAGCGGCGGAAGCGCGTGGAAAGCGCGGTGGATAATGGCATTGCCGTCAATTAGCACTAACTTTTTCATGGATTGATTATACAAGAACTAAACGCTAGACGCTAATCACTATTTGCTGGTACTGAGGAGCTTACGGTAAACAAAGGCGGTAGCCAACATGCTTAAAGGAACTGTAATGAACAACCCGATTACCAAACACAACAATCCCAAAAGATTAATTAAGCCAAGTAAAATGCTTAAAAAGAAGAGATTCCAAACGTTCCCCCTGGTTATTTTCCAGCTACCTTTAATGGCCTCGAGCGGGCCAAGATTTTTATCAATAACCAGATAGGTTGCGTATTTTAGTCTGATACCAAAAAATATTCCGGGGATAATTAAAAGAAGCAAACCTCCGAGAACTATTAAGCCGGTTAAAAGTGCGGTTAAAAAGTAACTGACGATTGGTTGGTAATAAAAAAGGTCTTTATACTTGGGTTTTTTATTATCAATAAATTTAAGCGCAATATGAATTAACCCCATCCCGACAACTAAATTAACCGCGACCTGGATAATCGAGACAAGAAGCGCCGAGAAAAGAACGTGCGCGGTCACAACTCTTAAGCTGGTCATTACCGCGGTAACTAAAATAATAATGAAAAAAAGGACAACATAGAAAAAAAGGTTCTTTTTGGCCAGCTCAAAACCGTTGCTAATGGCTTCCTTTTTAGAGAAATGGGAGCGAACTGAACTCTTTGCCATAACCTTATTATTGATTGTGAACTTTGATTTGTCAATTAGGCCTTGGCAGGAACAGTCGCCGGCTTGCCCACCGACTCGGCCTTCGTAGCGACTCTGGCGAAGGAGGCAGCCTTGGCGAAGGCGGGCTTGGCGCCGATTAGTTTTGCGAATTCTTCCGACTCCAGAGTTTCCTTTTGCAGAAGCGCCTGCGCTAAAACATCTAATTTCTTTCTTAATTTACTAAGAATCGCGATTGCCTCTTTATATCCCTCGTCGGTGATTTTTTTAACCTGAGTGTCAATTCTGGAAGCCATATCCTCAGAAACTTGTGACTGTTCATACGGAGTTCTTGGATCGGACGCCAGATTGAGTGGACCTAAATCGCTCATACCGTATTCCGTTACCATCATCCGCGCCACCTCGGTGGCTTTGGTAATGTCATCGGACGCCCCCGTCGTTATTTCGTTAAACACTAAGCTTTCCGCCGCCCGGCCGCCCAGCATCACCGCGATTTGTTCAATTAAATGGGTTTTTGTTTCGTGAATTCTATCCATCGGCTCCATCATAGTGTGTCCTAAACTCATACCGCGCGAAACTATTGAAATGCGGTGAATCGGATCCATATGCGGCATAAACCAGGAAACCAAAGCGTGGCCGGCCTCGTGATAAGCCGTCATTTTGCGGTCTTCTTCTGTCTGCAATCTTTTTTTCTCCGGACCAAGCTTGACTTTGGTGGCCGCTTCTTCCAAATCACTCATGTCAATGGCTTTTTTACCTAAACGCGCCGCCAAAATCGCCGCTTCGTTTAACATATTTTCCAAGTCTGCGCCGGAAAAGCCGACTGTGCGCTTGGCAATTTTTTCCCAGTTGACGCCCTTAGCGAATGGTTTTCCTCTGGCGTGAATCGCCAAAATCGCTTCCCTACCTTTAACATCCGGTAGCTCCAAAACTACTCTTCGGTCAAACCGACCTGGCCTGACCAAGGCTGGATCCAAAACATCTGGCCTGTTAGTTGCCGCAATTACCACCAATTGTTCGGTTGGGGTAAAACCGTCCATTTCCACCAAAATCTGATTTAAAGTTTGTTCTCTTTCGTCGTGTCCGCCCATTAGCCCATAGCCTCTTTGCCTGCCGATGGCGTCAACTTCGTCGATGAAGATGATTGCCGGCTGGGCTTTTTTGGCGGTGTTAAACAAATCCCGGACGCGTGAAGCGCCAACACCAACCAACATTTCCATAAATTCACTGCCTGCCATGGAGAAGAATTGGACGTTTGCTTCGCCGGCGGTGGCTCTGGCTAACAGCGTTTTTCCGGTTCCCGAAGGCCCGACCATTAAAACACCTTTTGGAGTTCTGGCTCCCATCGCTTTATACTTATTGGGGTTCTTGAGAAAGTCAACCACTTCCCTTAATTCCTGTTTGGCTTCGTCCACTCCGGCGACGTCCTTAAAAGTGATTTTTGGCTTGTCTTTATTAAAGATCTTGGCCTTTGACTGGCCAAACGAAAACACGCTCTCCTGAGCGCCCCGCGCTTGCCTAAAAATAAAGTAGAAAAACGCTACCATTAAAATTACCGGCAAAACTCCGGACAAGATGTTAATCCAGTTATTTAGAGTTGTGTCATCTTTAATAACTACTTTTGTCTTGTCCAGTTTGACGCCAGCGTTTTGGAAAAGCTGATAGACATCGGCGGTGGTTTCTTTTGAGGCTTCGACAATCCCTGTTTTTTCGGTGGCGTCAATTTTATCGGATGAAACATTGATTTCCGAAACTTTTCCTGCTTTAACATCAGCGATTAATTGCGAGAGCGGTACTGTTTTGGTGGTTTGGGTTTGATTCGTATTTGGCTGGGCAATTCCCAAGAAAAGAAAACCGGTAAAAAGAATTAAGAAGGCGTAGATAATCAGGTTTTTCCAGGAGAGATTTAGCCTAAATTTCAATTGTCTGATTTTTTTTGGCTTTTTAATTTTCGTCGGGAACATAACTTTGGAATTATAGCACAATTAAAGCTCAGGATAAAAGATTTATGATTTAAGATTAAGGAATTTGAGTTTTGAAAATTGATTAGAAATTAAAAATTAGAAATTAGAAATTTAAATAAGTCCCACTAATTCTTTTACTTTAGCAAGTGTTTCTGAAGATTTACCGACAGCGTATTCCCTTCCTTCGTCAAGAACTTTTCGAAGTGTTGCCTCATCACTTCTGATCTCTTGATATTTTTTCTGAATTTCTGAGAGTCTTTGAACCAAAACATCCGCCAATAAAGCTTTGAACTCCGAATACATTTTTCCGTCCAGCTCATTTAAGGAATCTGCAAGTGACTGGTTTTTAAATGATGCATAAATTGCTAGCAGATTGGAAATCGCCGCCGAGCCCTCATCTTTAGAGATTTTTGAACCCGAATCCGTCACTGCTTTTTTAATTTTCTCCCTGATTTGTTCTTCCGTATCCAAAAGATAAATTGTGGCTAATTGATTGGTATCGGATTTGCTCATTTTGCTGGTTGAGTCCTGTAAGCTCATAATCCGGGCGGTTTCTTTTTGAATCACCGGAAGTGGTAATTTGAATACTTCTCCAAATTTTTTATTGAATTTTTCCGCCAAATCGCGGGTTAATTCGACGTGCTGTTTTTGGTCTTCCCCCACCGGCACTTCGTCGGTTTGGTATAAAAGGATATCCGCCGCCATTAGAACAGGATAATCAAACAGTCCGGCATTTTGCTCATGTTTTTGCGATTTTTCCTTAAACTGCGTCATCCGCTCCAGTTGCCCAAATGGCGTTATGCAGTTTAAAATCCAGGCTAAAGATGTGTGATCCGAGTTTTCGGATTGCACAAAAATGTGAGCCTTTTGCGGGTTGATGCCGCAAGCCAAATACAAAGCTGCGATTTCTAGAACTTTCTCTTTGAGGGTTTTTGGATCTTGGGGAACGGTGATGGCATGCAAATCAACAATGCAGAAAATCGCTTCCCGCTCGTTTTGAATTTTAACCCATTGCGACAACGCCCCAATATAATTGCCGATATGTAAATTGCCCGAAGGCTGAATCCCTGAAAAAACCGTTTTCATGTTTCTATAATATCACACTCGAGGAGTTTGATTAAGGGGATTAAAGAGACTTTTCCATTTTTCCTTTGACCCTAACAATCTCTGAATATTTAGTCTCGGCACTAAACGGCCCATCCCACCTACCAGAGATTTCACCATTTCTCTCTTGGACAGAAGCTGAATAGTTTTCTCCTAAGTCTGCAAACAAAGTGTACGTAGTTCCCTCTCCTCGCGCTCTATCGATTCTGGCAACTGTTAATGCTCCTATTTCTGCTACCGAATGCATTCCCTCTTCATCTTGAGAAATGGTATACGTGATAAAACCAATTCTCTGAACTCCCGGAGTCCTAATATCTACTCCTTTAAAAATTTTTAATACATTTGCTTTTAAAGGATCTACTTCTCTTCTAGTTTCTTTCGAAGGTCTTCTTGCTTCACCAATAGTTGCTTCTAGAGTTCCTGCCATATGAGAACGTATATTATCACTAGAGGATTTACTTGTCAAGCCAAGCTTTTTTGAGGTTTTGGAATTTGTCGTTAAGGATTACTTGGCGGATTTGTTTGGTTAAGTTAACCAAGAAATGGACGTTATGAAGACTTAACAGATTGTAAGCTAGCAATTCACGGCATCTGAACAAATGGTGGATGTAGCCGCGGGTAAAATTTTGGCAAGCGTAACAACTGCAGTTTGGATCCAGCGGTTTTTGATCTTTGGCAAATTGCGGTTTATCAATATCGGTTCTAAAGCGGTTCTTAATTGAACCTAAAGGAGGTGCAATGAAGAAAAATCCGGTCCTGCCAATGCGGGTTGGAATAACGCAATCAAATGTATCAATCCCCCTTTCGATTAACTCAAACAAGTCGTCCACCTCGCCAATTCCCAACATGTGCCGCGGTTTTTCTTCCGAGATGTTAGCAATTGTCCACTCAACAATCTCGTGCATATTGGCTTTATTTTTGTGCGCTCCGCCCAAAGCAATCGCGGCAAAATGCTCGTCATTGAACTTGGCCGAGCGAACTCTCAGATCTTGGTAAATCCCGCCATGCGTGACGCCATATAATAGTTGCTGCTTATTTTTGTGGGCTTTTTTGCTTCGCAAAAGCCACCTCTCGGTTAGCTCGAGCGACTTTTTAGTCTCTTCATAAGTATGTTTCGGCGACTCCAAATCATCAAACCCGACAATTAAATCCGCCCCGATTTTCTCCTGAATCTCAATCGAAGTTTCCGGAGATAAATACTGTTTTGAGCCGTCAATATGCGATTGAAAGGTAACTCCTTCTTCTGTAATTTTATTCAGTCTTGGTTTAGCTTCTTCCGGCTCCTGTTTTGACTCTTCTCTTAAAAACTTTACCCCTCCTCCTTCTTTACCAACTCCTAAAGAAAAAACCTGGAATCCACCGCTGTCAGTAAAAGTTGGTCCATTCCAGGACATGAATTTCGCCAAACCGCCAAATTTTTTAATAATGTCTTCACCCGGACGAAGATGCAAATGATAGGTGTTAGCCAAAATTATCTGAGCTCCCAACTCGTGAATTTGTCTTGGATCTAATGATTTAACACTAGCCTGAGTTCCCACCGGCACAAAAATCGGCGTCTCAATCTCCCCATGTGGCGTAGAAATCACACCGGCCCGAGCCCTACTCCTACTATCTTTTTTTGTAATCTTGAACGTTGGCGTCATAATTTCTAATCCTTAATTACTAATTTCTAATCAAATCCAAATGTTTTAAATTTAAAAATTGAGTCATTGGGCATTCATTAAAAATTAAAAATTTGAAATTGAAAATTTAGGAAGTTTTAAGTTTCAAAACTTCCGCTTTAAATTGTTCCCCTCTCTCTTTGTAATTCTTGAACATTCCAAAAGAGGCGCAAGCAGGTGTTAATAGGACCACATCGCCGGGCACAGCTAATTTGTGAGCTGCTTGAACTACTGTGAACATATCTTTAGCTCCTTCAATGATCGGGATTTCGGATTTCGGATTTCGGATTTCGGATTTTATCCTCGACCATTCCACCCCAATTCCGATGATCGCCTTAATGTTTTTTGATTTTGAAATTACCGCACCTAACTCGGAAAAGTCTGAATTCTTACTCGAACCTCCTAAGATTAAAATTTCCGGCTCTTTAAAAGCTTCGATGGCCGCGATTGCCGTTTCCGGCGTGGTTGAGAAAGAATCATCGTAATATCTGACGCCGTTAACGGTCGCGACTAACTCCAAACGGTGCTCCAATCCCTTGAAAGTCTTAAGAACGAAAGCAATATTTTCCCTAGAAACGCCTGCCAAGTATGCCGCCATTGTCGCCGCGCAAACATTCTCCCAGTTATGCTTTCCCGGCAAAAGAATATCTTTCGTATCAATAATTTCTATTTCTTGACCCTTAATTCTCGACCAAATCTTTCCGTCCCGCACAAAACACCCCTCTTCCGCCACTTGCCGCTCTCGACTGACATGGAACACTTTTCCCGATGTATGAATATCCGATTCATTGGTCGCCGGATAGTCACGGTTTAAAATTGCGAAATCTTTTTCTGTCTGTCCCTTTAAAATATTTCTTTTGGCATCAATATATTCTTCAATCGAAGAATGCCAGTTTAGATGTTCACTAGTTATCATTAGCATTACTGCAATATGCGGACTCTTTTTTAAGTCAATTAGCTGAAAACTGGAAAGTTCTAAGACCACTTTTGATTGAGCATTTAATTTATCCAAAAAATCAAATGGAGCAACACCAATATTCCCACCTAAATATGCATCAAAACCCTGTTTTTTAAGCATTTCGTAGATTAAAGACGAAGTCGTACCCTTCCCTTTTGTTCCGGTTACGCCGATGATTTCAGAGGGACAAAGGTCAAAAAATATTTTAATTTGCGAGGTTATTTTTTCTCTGGAAACAAATTTTTCCAAAGTTGATATTTTAATCCCCGGACTTCTAAGTACTAAATCGTAGCTATCTAAATCTTTTAAATAATCCTCACCTTGTTTTTCATCAAGAATGGCAACCTCGGCGCCTTTGGTTTTTAGCCACTTAAAACTAGACTGCCCTTCTATTCCCTCTCCAACGATTGCAACTTTTTTGTTTTTAAAAATATCCATGTGCTAATTATATTATGATTGAGTTAATATTTCTTGGGGATTTTTTAAGAAGAGCCTTGACTGCTTTTGCAAATTTGTTTTTATCGCCGGTTGTGTAATAGGAATCATCCGTTCTTTTATTTCCCAAGATTTGATTATTAATTAGAATTACCTTCGTTCTTCTGGCGACTGCCCCACCCGAATCGACCACTTGCACATTCTTGCCCACAATTTTTTCAATTTTGTCTCTTAGAAACGGATAATGCGTACAACCCAATGCGATTACATCAACATTTTTCTTCAATAGCGGCTCAAGTGATTCATGTAGGATTTTATCAATCTGCTTATTCTCTAAATCACCACTTTCAATTAATTCTTCTAAGCCAGTCCCGCCGATTTTATAAACTGTGACATTAGGCGCAAATTTATTAATTAAGTCTTGCAGATATGGACTTTTTGTGGTCGCAGGCGTTGAAAAAACCGCTACTTTTTTCGTTTTCGTAATATTGGCAATAGTTTTAACCACCGGCACCGTACCGATAATCGGCACTTGATACTTCTCCCGCAAGAAATCAATTGCGTAGACTGTGGCTGTATTGCAGGCAATAATTACCGCTTTCACGTTTTTCGAAACCAAGAAAGCCATGATTTTATCTGCGTAAGATTGGAGCTGTTCCCGAGTTTTTCCTCCATAAGGCATGTTACCTTGATCTCCAATGAAAATAAAATTTTCCAGAGGCAAAAGCTTTTGGACATCACGAAGAATACTTAATCCCCCAACTCCCGAATCAAAAATACCAATCGGTCGCTTATCCATACGAAAAGAAGAACGAAGTTATGTTGCGGGGCTAGGAGTTGCGCCTAGCCTGTGAGATTATGCTTTCTGTTTCTCCAGTTACCCAGAGTGTCGGACTATATCTTCATCCTATAAATAAATTTTTAGGATGCTCAGCGTG
This sequence comes from Patescibacteria group bacterium, assembly GCA_035510535.1. Taxonomy (GTDB): domain Bacteria; phylum Patescibacteriota; class Microgenomatia; order Levybacterales; family UBA12049; genus DATKGX01. The sequence continues at coordinate 14,350 of DATKGY010000004.1, read as the reverse complement.
TAGTCTCTACGGGTTTCCAATGAATTATTGGATCTTCCCTCGGTATTGCCCTAAATACTAAATAAATAGGGTTTCACCGATATAGCTGAGTTCTATCTTAATATTACTATTAAAACGGCCCATTTGAGCCTCACGTGCACTGTACACTACCCCGCGCGTATCAATCATTATACTTGTTTGAGCCTGCTTAATCAACCTATTGACAAACAGCATGACTATAACTACAAGCCTAAGCCATGGAAGCAAAATTAGCAAAAAGATTGGCAGCAGCAGCGGTGGTTACGGCGTTGGCAGTATCAGGATGCGCATCACGAAACGATGTTAATGGCTCAATGATAGTAGATTGTAAGAACGGACCCCGTAGTCAAGAAAAAACAGCAACGCTTGGCGTAGGAGATGAAGTAGGTATTGGAGGGACAACCCCAGGGTTCGGAAATCATGACTACACGAGGATAGGTTTTGATAAAGGTGCAGCTTTAACAATCACTAATCCTGGGGGCGATTGGAAACTTAGGTATTCCCCCAATTCAGAACCTCAATTAGGAGATAATGAAACAGGAATGGATAAAGATGGGACAATTTTTATTAGATCATTCGGCATAGATTATGTAATAAAAAGCACTGTTACCTCTGACAATGCAGTTTTAGATATTACTGCTACTTGCGAGCCCCAAACAAACTCTTAATTTTAAGAATAACTAAATTTGACCACGATGCGAGCAACTGATAAAATAGGTGAGCGCCAGGGTAGCTCAGTGGTAGTAGCGCCGGATTCATATCCCGGTGGTCGTGGGTTCAATCCCCACCCCTGGTACTAATTTGACTTATAGTTCTTTTCGCGCTACAATTCCCCCGTTATGATAAACCCAGAACAAGAATTGCCAGTAGCTTTATTTACTAGCTACATAGAACTCCCTTCTCGAGTACCTTATAAACCCGATGAATCCAGCAGACTTCAAGTCTTAGCCGCAGCGGAACTTCTAGGAAGAAAGAGGGTTCAAGCAGTCGTATTTGCAGGTGGCGATATTCCTTCGGAATCCAATCCGGAACCAGACGTATACGGAGGACTGGGTTCACGCATGGCGGCACAGCTTCGTAGAGACATGCCCAATCTTCCTGAGTCAGCGATTGTTCTTCGTCCTGTCGCTAGAAGCACACGGGGAGAAATTGCAGAATTTAAAAAACTGGCACAAGAAAGAGAGTGGGCTAACTTAATGGTTGTAAGTAAAAAATCTCATCTAGAACGAGTTCAAAGAGCGGTAAATAGATTTTTTGGCAGAAGAAGCAGAGCAATTCCCGTTAAAAGCAATGAAGATATTCTGAGCAAATATCCCCGATACGCTAGCATTATTGATAAGCTAAAAACATCACGGGGAGAACAAGCTTTTGCAAAAAGAGAAAGGTTAATAAACGCAATAGACAGAATACCCCTAATAGGAGGCGCGCTGTTGGATTTAATTAATACGGATGACGTTAAAATTCTAGCAACAAGAGTACACAGAATCTTATCAGGAAAACCCAAAGAGCCTAAAAGAAAAGGTTGAGCCATTTTTGCCAGTTCGGAATGTTTTGATTTTGTTTTTGCGGTTGATTCTGGCCCTTGATCAAATTCGGAGAAATCAACACTTCTTGCTCCCCCGGCTTTACCAAAAACAACTTATTATGCGCCTGCTCCTCCAAAAATTGCGGCGTTTGTGCGTAAGATAATTCGCCCTTGAGCTTTTGGTTCAAGAGCTTCTCCCGGTCTAGTGTTTTTTGCGCCGCAGTCAAAAGGTCTTGCTTATGCCAAATGTCATAAATCGAGTGCAAAAGCCCATTGATCATTAAAAGAAGAACTATAACTATCCCGATGTAAATCACTTTTTTCATAATTTATCCATTAATTATGGTATCACACCTTCAGCTTTATATCATTTTTACTTATTGACGAAGCGTGAAAATGGTGATATTATAGGCCATCATGAAAACAATTCAGCTTAGAACTGCCCACGAAGAATTCAAAAATTATTTAAAAGAGGGCAAAAAGTCTAATTCAACTGTTGTCGCTTATGGCAAAGATATCGACCAGTTGATTTCTTTTTTGGAAGAGTTGCAAAAACACGAACCACAGGAGGCCACCAAAGAGGATATCGAGGCCTTTTTGGCCAAATTAACCAAAGAAGGCTACACGCCAAAATCGGTCTCCCGAAAAATTAATTCCACCCGGACTTTTTATCGATTTTTGCGAGTCAACGAATATATTACCGACGACCCATCGCTTCTGGTCTCGCACCCTAAGTATCAGTTGGCCGCGCCCAGAATGCTTAATCCAACCGAATACAGAGCTTTACGCGATGCCGCCAGAAACGACCCGAGAATGTCTGCTGTTATCGAATTACTTTTGCAAACCGGAATTAGAATCGGCGAATTAGCAAATTTGAAGATTTCTGATGTGAACAAAGATACTTTACATATCGAGCCATTTGAAAAACACGAAGAAAGAAATGTGCCATTAAACAAAAGAGCTCAGGAAGCTTTAGATAAATATCTAAGTGCTAGACCAAAAGTTCCGGAAGCTCACGTTTTTGTCACCAAATCCGGAAAGCCATTCTTAATTAGAAACATTCGAACCGCGGTTGAAAGATATTTTCGATTAGCCGAAATTAAAGGTGCTAAAGTTAATGATTTGAGACACACGTTTGTCGCCCACCACCTAAAACACGGCGTTTCCCTGGTTGTTTTATCCAAAGTTTTAGGACACAAAAGGATTTCCACCACCGAAAGATATCTTCAATACGTGCCGGAACGCGGCAAAGAAACTTCCGTCCTCACCGAACTGTAATCCTCTTCGTGTATAATTAGCTTATGGTAAATATTAGACAAGCCCGAACAGATGAAGTAGAAAAACTGCAATTTTTAGATGATGAAGTTTTTCTTCATGACGTCGAATTTGATCCTGATTTAGATATGACTTGGGCGAAAGGCGAAAAAGGCCGAACATATTTCTCAAAACTAATAAATGATCCTAATTCCTATTGTCTAATTGCCGAAGATAACAATAAAGCCATTGGTTATTTAGTCGCCTCCTCCAAAAACGTTAGCTACAGAAAAAGCAAATGCGCTGAACTGCAAAACATGGGAGTTAGCCCTACTTATCGGTCAAAAGGAATCGGTTCAATGCTTGTTCAAAAGTGCTTTGAATGGGCTAAATTAAAAGGTTATCAAAAGATGTATGTCAGCGCCTATTTTGGAAATATTGATGCAATTAAGTTTTATAAAAAGAACGGCTTCGTAGAGATAGATCTAGGCTTAGAAGTGGATTTATAGAATATTAATGGCGACACAAAATTTCCAAAAAAGAATTAACTATCAAGGCGATTTAAAACCATTTCTCCAAAAAGTCTGCCACGATTTTAATCTCGGCGAATATCAATCTTCTGCAGTTATTCCCATTGGCTATGAAGATTTTAACCTCAAATTAACCACCAATAAAGGAAACTTCTTTGTAAAAATTTTTGCAGCTTCCCGAAATGTAGAAGGATGCCAACGTTGTATTGAGATTATCAATCAAACTTTAGAAAATGGCGTTTCTGAACCAAAACTTCTTAAACATGGCCAGAAATTTTTGTACCAAATAGATAACGATAAGTTAATTGTCATGGAATACGTTAACGGTAAAACCTTTTTTGAATTACAAGCTATTCCAACGACTGACGAAATTAAATTTATCGTAAAACAAGCTGCTTTAATCAACAAGACTGATTTCAAACCTACGTTTATTTATGACCATTGGGCAATTACTAGTCTCCAAAAAGAATATGCAGAAAGAAGCAAATATCTTTCAGAAGCTGATAATAAATTCATTAAACCGCTCGTTGATTCATTCACTTTTCTCAACATTCAAGATCTGCCCCACTCCCTAGTTAAGGGAGATATTATTAAGACTAATCTTATGAAAGATTCTGATGGCAAAATTTATATCGTAGATTTTGCCGTTACCAACTGGTATCCAAGAATTCAAGAGCTGGCAGTTTTATTGTGCGATTTATTTTTCGATCCAAACAACACTGAGAATTTCCCCAAAACTTATGATTTTGTTTTAGCTGAGTATCAGAAACAGATTGAATTAACTCCTGAGGAAGTAAAATTATTGCCGACTTTTGTTAAATTTGCCCACGCAATGCATGTTTTGCAGGCTAATTACGAAAAAGTAATTAATGGCAATTCCTCAACGGAAAATGAATATTTTTTATATATCGGAAGAGTTGGTCTTCAACTTTAACCAAACTACAACTGCGACAAATCTCCCCCTTGCTTTGAAAGATAACCAATAATTGCTATAATTGTGGCACGCGTCTGTAGCTCAGTGGTAGAGCGCGATACTTATAATATCGATGTCCTTGGTCCGATCCCAAGCAGACGCACTATAGCCTGGCGCGTTCGGCGATTTCGGCTTCGAGACTTTTGACTTCTTTCCCGTATTTTAACCTTGATAATTCCCTAATTAGCTCCGCCACCCGCGGATTTTCGGCTTGCGCTTCCGCTGTCACATCTTTAGTCAAATCCATTGAAAAAGGCGTCATCGGCTCGTTGTTAACGATTGTTTTAACGTAAGCATTGTAAACGTCGACATTGATTAAATCAGCCTCTGAGAAAACTGGCTGGAATTCGTGTGACAAATAGTTAGCATCAGTTACCCCGACCCTAAAAGCCGCCAGCGTTCCTACGTTTCCAAAAATGGCGTTTTTAACATCTTCGTCCATCTGCCCGATAAACTGGTTAGCAACGATTAAATTAAGCCTGTATTTACGGGCTTCGGACAAAATCTGGGCGAAATCCGGCGTGGCAAAGTTTTGGAACTCGTCAACGTAAAGATAAAAATCTCTTCTCTTTTCTTCCGGAATATCCTGCCGGCTCATCGCGGCGACTAGGATTTTCGGCACCAAAATTAAACCCAAGAAGCTGGCATTTTCATCCCCAATTTTTCCCTTTGATAAAGAAACCAAGAGAATTTTGCCCTCATCCATGACTTTGCGGAAATCAAAAGCTGACTGCGATTGGCCGATGATATTACGCATCATTTTATCGGTGACAAAACGGCCGAATTTGGAAACAATATAGTCCAGCACTTCCGATTTATGGAAATCGTTGGTTTGGGCAATTTGATCCGTCCAGTAACGCCTGACAATCGGATCCTGCACTTTTGGCAAGAGCTCCTGCACAAAGTTTGCATCCGTGAGAACACGAACGACCTCGATAAAAGTGCTGCCCTTCTCCGACATGACCGTTAACATGGCGTTTCGGATGGCGTGTTCAAAGCGCGGTCCGATAATACCGGTTTTGTTCGGATCATATAACTTGTACATGAGCCCGACGATTGAGGAAACAATGTAGTGTTTTTCCTCTTCGGTTTGCGCTTCCAGCATATTTAAACCCATTGGCCGGTCGGTATCGGAAGGATCAAAAAGAATCACATCTTCGGCCCGTTCCGGCGGAATGAGAGGCAGGAGTTTATCAATCGTGTCGTGCGGATCAATAAAACAAACTCCCTCGCCGTTTTTAATATCCTGCAAAATCATTTCCTTTAAAAACTCCGATTTCCCGACACCGGTTTTTCCGATAACGTACATGTGGCGCCGGCGGTCGTCTTTTTGGATGTAAACCGGTTTGGCAATGCCTCTAAAAGTACTCATTCCAAGGTATAGTCCGGAGGTGGGGATTTGGGCGGGCGCGGGCGCCCGCTTGGCGTTTAACCAGTGAATATGCGGGGTGGCCACATTTTTATTGGGGAAGTGGAAAATCCCGGCTAACTCCTCGCTGGTTAAAACCGGCATTCCGCGGTTTGGCAAATAACGGTAAATAAAATCGCTGATAAAGTTTCCCTTAAGCCAGATTTTGGCTTTGGAAAAAGAGTTAAGGCCGCTAAATTGCCCGAAAGCGCTAACCATGTTTTCCAAATGCGCCTGTGCCGCTTCCTGCGAGCTTGAGGAAACGACCAGCCTGATGGTGGTATAAAATCCGGGCTTTCCAATTTTATTTTCTATTCCTTCCAATTCTTTCGGGTCAGCCGCATATTTGGCAGTTTCCGGATTTGATTCCCGCTTTTTGGTAGCGGCAATGTATTTCCGGCCCAGTTTGCTCCATTTTGACGGCGCTCCGGTAATTAAAATCTGAATTGCCGCTCCTTCGCCATGGCCCATTTTGGCCAAGACCGAAGTTAAAGACGATAAGGGATCAACCGCGAAATCTTTGAAAACTTTAACCGGTTTGTAGTTTGACTCTTTGAGTTTAAGCGAGGCAAATGCCACCTTTCCCTCTTTAGAAAAAATATTGTATTCGTTGCCGATAATATAACCCTCTTTGGCATTCCCCTTTCCTTCCTCGTCGACAATTTTTATTTCCGCGTCCGGATATGAAGCGTTGATCTGTTTTTCCACAATATCGCGGTATTTATTCGGCGCGTAGACATAGAAACGGATGTCTTCCGCCATGCCGACTATTTCAAAGGCAATGTGCGGTTTGTATTTTAAAAAGGCGAACATGCCCGAAGCTTTAATGCCGGCAAAACTGGCAAAAAACTGTTCGGCCGCGTCAATCTTGATCTCGTTGTCGCGCGGCAGCGTTACCTGAATAAGCGTCGAGTCAAGTGATTTTTTCTCCCTGTCTTTATTGCTCCACCAAATAATGAACAGATAACCAAAGCCCAAAACTGTACTGGCAATCAGCAACAGAATCACTAGTACTGAAAACGTGACAAGCATTAAATCCGTGATATTTGGCAACACAAAATTATACATATTTTAGGCCGGCTGACCGGTTAGTTTCTTGTGAATTCTTTTCAGATGTTTGAGCATTAATACCGCCAGTCCGTAAACCGAGTCCGCAAAAAAGATGCCTTCGAAAAACTTCTCCAAATTAATATTGTGGCCCGGACCTTTTTTAGCGGATTTCCGAGCTTCTTTTTCATCCATCGGCAACTGCACTGCCCCGGTTGGCTCGGTCTTAACCGGCGTTGATTCGGCCGACATTCTCACCCCCATTTTCTCATGTTCTTCTTCAATTTTTATCTCCCTTTCCGCTTCAACAATACCGGCATCGGTGACTTCTTTGTCAATGACAATCTTTTCCGAAGGTTTAACATAATCGCTGACCGGCGCCGTTTCAATTTCCTTATTAGTTGTTCCAACCGGTGCTACCTGAGGTTGCGGCTGCTGTTGTGGTTGAACCGGAACTCGCGGCTGAACCTGAGCTCGAACATTGTCGTTGGTCTGATTTTGTTTTTGAGCAGTGTCATCCATACGCTAATAATAACATTTATATGTTTAAAGGACAATTGAAATTAAGGCTTTGGGGACCAGATAATTTCTGTTTGTTTTTCCCTGTGGTTTATTATTCTGGCAAACATAAACAAGAGATCCGAGAGTCTGTTTAAGTAAACCAGCACTTCTTTCAAAACCTTTTCTTTCTCCGCTAAAATAACCGTTCTTCGCTCGGCCCGTCTGGCGATAGTTCTGGCGTAATGCAACAGTGATCCGGTTTTGCCGCCAGGCAAAATAAAGTTTTTTAATTTTGGCAGTTTTTGAGTTAACGTGTCTATTTCTTTTTCAAACTCCATGACCCTTACTTTGAGTTTTTGTGCTAGCTTTTGGTACTTCTTTTCCCCTGGTCCGGCCAGAGAAGCGCCGATTTCAAATAAATCATTTTGGATTTCTAAAAGCTCTTGCTTGATTTTTTTATCTTTAATTTGGGAAAGAACAACGCCCAAAAAGCTGTTTAATTCGTCCAAATTGCCATAAGCCTCCACTCTAACACTCCCTTTAGAAACGGTTTTACCGGTATGCAGAGCAGTTTTCCCTTTATCCCCAAATCTTGTATATATTGGCATAAGCATCCCCTCTTAAGAAAGCACTTTACTAACTTTAATCTTAGCTATAAGAAGCTGTGCTAATTCATATGCGCCAAAAAACATTCCGGTATAAACAAGGTCGCCTAAAACAGTATTCTTAAAAAATGGGATTCCCATTACATAGCTCTGTATTAGTCCGCTCAAAGTTTTGGGATACCATCCCGCCGCCCAAACTCCAAAATTAGTTATCAAGAAAAACAGGATCGAAGAAATAAGAGATGAGCAGATTACGTTTTTTGCGCTTTTGTGTTTTTTTAGCCACAAACCAATTATTCCTGTCAGAATAAAGCTTCCATAAACATAAGGCATAGTTGAATGGAAACCTAAGAAAATATCTGAGATAAGCATTGCCGCAAGCGGAATGACAAGCGCATATTTTTTATTTAAATACGCTCCGCCAAAAAGAGCCATCGCCGCAATCGGCGTAAAATTAGGCAGATGCGGCAAAAGCCTCATTAAAACAGCAACCAGTATTACCAGTAATGGACTAATTAAATTTTTAAAGTTAGATTTATTCATATCTAAAACGATGTTAAGACAAAATCCAATTTATCACCATCGTTGCACTTATAGCTTGAGACTCCTACGTTGGATGATACACCATTTACCCTAAATTCGAAATATTGATTTGAGGCCGCGGTTATACCATTAAAACCGGTTATAAAAATACCCATGTCTCCTCCGTAATCTGTATATTGCAAATTACTTAAGCCAACCGCTGAAGCCACTGCGTCCCAAGCTGACTGACCTTGACTCACTGTCGTAGAGTACGAATCAGCTGTTTTTTGTCCGGCATAATCAATTCCTATTTGGATATTTAATCCGGCTGGCGTGGGAGATAGAATCTCGGTTGGAGTTGGAGTCGGAGTTGGTGTTAATGTCGATGTGGGAGTAGGTGTGTCGGCTACTGATAACGTCGGGCTTGGAGTCGGAGAAGGAGAAGGAGTAATAGTTACTGTTGGAGTAGGCGTAGGAGTTGCAACCAGAGTTGAAGTCGGAGCCGGAGAAGGAGTAATAGTTACTGTTGGAGTGGGCGTTAGCGAAACAGTTTTCGCGGCAGCCGCCAGAACTTCCTGCCGCTTATCTGCTTGTGTTATTTGTGGGGTAAAAACGGATGGAATAAGTAAGAAAAACACCAGCAAGGTTAAAAAAATTAGCCCTTTGTTTTTAAGAATATTCGTTTTTACCTTCTCGTTCATCTTAAACATAAAAAATCCTTCTCTATTCCCGAGAAGGATAACAAGCTCCTGCTCGGGAAATTAAATAAATATAGTTTTCTGACTTTAACAGTTGCGGCACAGTCCTAGATTTCCGCTAGGATTACCTATATTTACTTTTAAATTATTTAGCTAGCACTCGGAATAACCGCAGGCGTAGCATTTTTTACAACCTTCTTCATAAGCAAAACTGGCCGCTCCGCACTCGGGGCAGATATCATAAAGGCTGGTGGCTGTTTCGTCTGTTGAAAGCACCCCTGCCGGTGTCTGCAAAGACAGTTGTTCTATTTTAATGATTTCCTCTTTTGGAGCCGCGTCCGCGGCAATCGGCAAAGAATGACCATTTAAGTGGGCGTTAGCCCCGTTACCGTTATGCGCGCTTGGATTTTTATCTTCCACTACGCCATTTACCTTAAATTCAAAATGCTTTGATAAGACTTTGGCAATCGCATCCGGCAGTGAACGGACTTTATTTTCACCAAAGCCAACGCTTCTAGCTCCGCCGATACCGATTAATTGCGCAACAACCTGCCTGATTCTCTCCCGAGGCGCTAAGGCGCCGTTGAGTCTTAAATTAAGCGAAATCATTCGACCCAGTGCGTCTGCCATCGCGGCCACATCCGATCCGGATTTTCCGACTGTGATAAACACTTCAAACGGCTGTCGGTTTTCATCATGATTAATAGTAATGTAAGTTTTCCCCACCGGCGTATCGGTGCCATAGGTTACGCCTTCAACCATACTCGGCCTTGGCAGTACCGGCAAAGCAGTTTGCACTTGCGGCACAACCACTGGTTCCTTTTTCTCCTCAATTCTTTCCAAAACACCGGCCCGGCTGCCATCCCGCATGTAGGTGATGCCTTTGAGTCCCATATCATAGGCCAACATGTAAAGCCTCTCCACATCTTCAACTGTATGTCCCTTTGGCGCATTGACTGTTTTGGAAATGGAAGCATCAATGTATTCCTGCGCCACAGCTTGGACTTTGACGTGCTCCTCCGGCATCAAATCATTAGCTGAAGCAAAATAGTCCGGCTTTTTGTCATCCGGATGCTCTTTTTTCCACGCTTCAAACAGTGGATGATACATTTTATGCTCCCCCAGTCGGTCGCGCCTAATGAATTCAAACTCATAGACCGGTTCCACTCCTGATGAAACACCGGTCAAAAGCGACGTTGACCCCGTCGGCGCAATGGTTAACAAAACCGCGTTTCTGATTCCCTGTTTAGCAATTTTAGCCCTGATTTCTTTCGGCAGTCTTTTAATATGGAAGCCTTTTAGGTATTTATCCTTTTTATATTTCGGAAAGGAACCTTTTTCTTTGGCAATGTCTGATGAGGAAAGGTAAGCATTATCGCGCAAAGTTTTAAACATCTTATCAATAATTTTTAGCGATTCTTCGCTGCCATAACGGACTTCCATTTTAATTAAAGCGTCCGCCAAACCTAAGATTCCTAAGCCCTGCCTTCGGATATCTTTGGCGACTTTCTCGTTCTCTTTGTAAAAATAGTAAGTGTCATCAATCACGTTATCTAAAAATCTGGTTGCCACTTGAACGTCTTTGGCAAAATTGTCGTAGTCAAATTGTTTATCTTTGACATAAGCCGCCAAATTTATCGCCCCCAAATTACAAACTGCCCAAGCGGATAACGGCTGCTCGCCGCAGGGATTAGTAGCGATTAATCTTTCAAAATAATAAGTGTTACTCCTCTTGTTGCTTCTGTCCAAAAAGTGCAATCCCGGCTCGGCCGATTGCCAGGCAGCGGTGCAAATTAAATCCCACAGATATTTGGCTTTAATGGTTTTGAGGACTTTAACTTTGCCGCCGATTTTTCTCCAGGCCTCCAAATCACCAGTCCATTTTTTATCGTATTTTGGATCATCCAAATCCGGATAGACCAAATCCCAATCCCCGTTCTTTTTGACCGCTTCCATAAAAGCGTCGGAGAGACAAACCGAAAGATTGGCGCCGTTGATTTTATTTAAGTCCTGCTTGACGGTAATAAACTCTTCGATGTCCGGATGCCAGTCCCAAAGCATCAGCATTAAAGCGCCCCGTCTTGAACCGCCCTGCTGGACAATATCTTTAGTCGCCAGTGAATAAAGCTCTGCCCAGTTAATCGGGCCGGAGGAAAATCCATTCACCTTTTTGACTCTGGAGCCGCGGGGTCGAAGGGATGAAAGGTTGAGCCCAACGCCGCCGCCGTGCGCCATAATCTCAATCATTTGCGTGAGGTTGGCCATAATACCGCCTCTGGAATCCGGGGGGTTTGGAATAACAAAGCAATTATAATAGGTAACGTCAAAACCCGTTCCTGCGCCGGCCAAAATTCTTCCGCCCGGCAAAAACTTGAAGTCCTGCATTAATTCATAAAATCTTTTCTCCCATTTCTTGCGGTCTTTTGGTTTTTCCACACCGGCAATGCCTTTAGCTACCCTCTTCCACATTTCATCCGGGGTTTTTTCCAGCGGTTTACCCGCTTTGTCTTTTAAGGAGTACCTGTCTAAAAATACTTTTTCTCTTATTCCGTCAAGCTTCATATTATTTAATTAGTCTTTTAACCTCTTTTTCAAAATCCTCAACATCAACAAATCTTCGGAAAACACTTGAGAAGCGGATATATGCCACCTTATCCATGGTCTTAAGTCTTGTCGCCACCATTTGCCCAATTTTTTTACTATCTATTTCAACCGAATCGGCGCCCCTTAACTCCCGCTCAATCTCCGTAACTATCTTCTCAATGTCTTCAAGAGATACTTTTGTTTTCTCGCAAGATCTGATGATTCCTCTTTTTAATTTGTCTCTATCGAACTGCTCGCGTTTCCCGTCTTTTTTAATGACGATTAAATTAATGTTCTCAATTCTTTCGTAAGTCGTGAACCTTTTGCCGCAAGAGACACACTCTCTTCTTCTTCTGATGGTTTCTAAATCTTCGCTGTCCCTGGTTTCAACGACTTCAGTATCTTTGCTTCCGCAATATGGACACTTCATATCTTGTTTTTGGCACCTTTTAGCTTTGCTGTGAACCTGATGCCTTAAACGCTAGATATAGTGCCACAGAAATAATATGACGCTACATCTACCCTGTCAACTACTAACATCTATATCAAACAAAGTCAAGTTTAGTTTTAGCTTCAATTTTGGTCCAAATATTAGCTAAGTTCAAAAACGGAGAGGAGAAAGTTTTACTTGTTTAAAAAGCAGTACACAAAAATTATTCTATTTACGAAGATCCTACAGCTATTTAGCCTTTAGTAGCTCAACCGATTTCTGCAGATCCTCCGCTCTTTTTTGCGAAACTTGCAAAACTTGCCTTGCGGCCCCGTTGGTTTTTTCTTCCATTTGCACAATTATTTGCTGGTGTTTTAAAGATGCTATTAGTAGTGTTGATAGGATCTCGTCAGTATTTTCTCCTTGTTTTTGAGCGCTTGATGCTTGCTGAATTGCCAAAGAAAAATAATTTCCGGATTTTGAAAGAGTCGTAATCGCTAAGTCTACCTTTCCTTTATCTAAAAGTGCACTGGCCGCGCTAAGCCGTTTATCCGCCATCAAAAGGTCGTAATTGGCTTTTTTTAATGGATCCGTTATTAATAAATTAAGAACATTATCCCTTAAAGCTTTTAAAAAATATAAAGAATTGTCCGGTAAAATTCCCGAGTAAGGAAGATCATATTGTACTTTTAGGACTGCCGGCGAAGTAGAAATCTCTTGGGCAAAAACTTTCCCCCCGCTGGTTGCAAAAAGAAAAACAAAGAGCAGGGAAAAAAATAATAACGACTTTTTCATGAGACTTATTATACTACAGTTTGGCAAGAGATATTCTATGATTTTGCAAATCCGATTTTTGCTAAGACGAATTCCAAAGCCTCTTCCCTATTGAGGGAATATGTATTAACAATTAAATCGTAGTATTTTGGATCCCAATAAATCCAGCTCTGATCATTATGCGCGTATAGCTTTCTGAATTTCGTTAAGTTTTCTTCCTCTCTGACTAGAGCTTCATGCTTTGCTTCACTAAGAGAGATTCCGTCCCTATTCATTAGTCTATCTATTCGGATATCGGCCTTGTCCTCTCCGCTTAAATCCTGACAAATAACTAAAATTTTGTAGACGCCGGAAATTCCCTGAATATCAAAACCGGCCAAATGACTTTGAATGATTTGCTGTTTGTCATCGGTTAATATTTTCTTAATTTGCGCTTCGAACTGAAGGTCAAAATTATCCGGCCTTTGCAACACATCAACTTGACTGATGTTTAATTGTTTGTGGATTTTCTCGAACAAATCTCCACCCTCAAGCAAAGGCCAGTTAAGGACATCGGAAAGTTTTTTGGCTAGCGTTGTCGCGCCGGCGCCGATTCTTCCGGAAATAGTAATATTTCTAATTCCCGCTAGCGCTATTGGTTCGTGATTACTCATATTGTTGGTGCTTGAACCCCTAATCTTTTCCCGACCATGATTACTTCTTCGACCAAGCGGTTGGCATAACCGTATTCATTGTCATACCAAGCAATTACTTTAACCATATTGCCGATGACTTGTGTCAGCGACAAATCAACAATTGCCGAATAAGGACTACCGATAATATCGCTACTAACCAACGGGTCTTCGGTCACCCCCAGAATGCCGTTATAAACCGTGGACTGCGAAGCTTTGCGGAAAGTATCGTTAACTTCCTGCTTGGTCACTTCTCTTTTTAAAATAAAAGTGAAATCGGAAAGTGAACCGACCGCCACCGGAACCCGAAGCGATAATCCTTCAAAAAGCCCGCTTAATTCGGGCACTGCTTGAGTTGCGGCAATCGTTGCTCCGGTAGAGGTAGGAATAATGTTTTGCGCCGCCGCCCGGCCCCTTCGGTAATCTTTATGTCCGCCGTCTTGCAAACGCTGATCAGAGGTATAACCATGGATGGTGGTCATCATCGCTTTTTCTACTCCGAAACTATCGACCATAATTTTTGCTACCGGCGCGATACAATTGGTCGTACAGGAAGCATTATTAATCATTGTTTGGCCTTGGAACTTATCCGGATTGACGGAAAGGACAATTGTCGGAACATTCCCCTCCTTGACCGGTGCGGACAAAATGACTGATTTGGCGCCGGCAATTAAATGAGTTTTGAGTTTCTCCTCAGAGGTAAACTCGCCGGTTGACTCAATCACCACGTCCACATTTAAGTCTTTCCATGGAAGAAGAGTTGGGTCTTTTTGCGAAATCACCGGAATCTTTTTATTATCAATCAAAAGAT
>DATKGY010000003.1:0-9159 GCA_035510535.1 Patescibacteria group bacterium | reverse complement strand
ATTGACCCTTCCGCCGATCTGAACGCTTCAAATTCTGCCCAAGTGGATAATAATATTTCCTCAACCGCCAATACCGGAAACAATTCTGCAACAGTGACCGGCGATACTGATCCGTCGGCAACACCTGATGCTTCCCAAACTGCGGACAACTCCGACACTTCTACTTCCGGCCAAGACCAATCCGGCTCAAATGTCTGCGATTCAAGTATTCAAACCGGCAATGCGACTTCGGTCACTAATGTGCAAAACTCGGTTAATACTAATCTTATGAATTCCAACGTGGTTGACCAGACGCTGAATATTTATGTCGCTCAAAATGGGGACTTAAATCTATCCGACCCGCTGACTTTGGCTTCCGACGCGATTACTTCCCATCCGAACGATCCTGTAATTAATATGACTGTTACTAATGTTAATAATTTTGCTTATGTGACAAATGACATAACCTCTGTTGCTAACAGTGGCGGAAATTCCATCAATGGTGGCGGGAACGCGACAATTGCCACCGGCAATGCCGACAGCGTCGTCTCGCTTTTGAACAATATTAATTTTACGGTGGTCGATTCGCAAATCCACGTGGTGACGATAAATATTTTCGGGACCTTAAACGGCAATATCATCTTGCCCGACCCGAACACCTCGCTTGCCTGTAGCGGCTGCGGAGTCAATTTGACGGCCAATAACGCCGCCAGCGTGACTAACAATGTTTCCTCAACTGCTAACACCGGTGACAATTCCGTGATTGCCTCAGGTAGCGCCAGCATCCAAACCGGCAATGCCGACAGCGTCGTCAATAGTTTAAATATCGTGAACACCAATCTTTCGGGCGTAAATGCCGAAGTTTTGTATGTCAATGACTTGGGGAATTGGAACGGCAACTTTATCGGTTGGGGAAATCTTGACCCGCAAGCCGGTGGCGCCAGTTTAGTTTTGTATAATTTGAGCCCAAGCAATGCAAACGGCAGTGGCTCAGCAAATATTATCAACAATGCGGTGGTCACAAACAATATTACTTCGCTTGCTAATACCGGCAATAATGCGATTAGCGGAGGCAGCGGCTTTATCGCAACCGGCAATGCTTTTAGCGCCATTTCTTTGCTGAATTTCATTAACACCAATTTTGTTAATTCTTTCGGATTCTTCGGCTTTCTGAATATTTTCGGCAGTTGGACCGGTGATATCGGCGGGCAGAGCCAGTTTGCGGCTTTAAATGCTAATAATTCCGACGCTCCGCCTACAAGCGATACGGGAACGGGTAATAACTCAAATGCGACAGAGGAACAAGGTGGACAACTAAGCGTTACCAATACAAATAATGTCGGCGCTTTTGTTTACCCCGGAGACACCGTCACTTTCACCATAAAAGTGAAAAACACGGGGACGGGCAAAGTTTATGGGACAAACCTTAACCTAACGCTGATGCATAACGGCCAGAATCTGGGAACAGCTAGTTTTAGTTTAGGCGATATTGATGCGCAGCAAGGCGTAAAAGTAACCACCGGCATTGTTCTGCCCAAAAACTCGCCCGGCGGCCTTTATACTGCGATTGCCCAAGCTTCCGGAGATGTCGGACCGGACAATAATTCCGTTTCTGCCAACGGCAACAGCAATTTTAATGTGTTCAATAATATAACTTTAGCCTATAATAACCCGCAAACGCCACACGTTACGGTTTTGGGCGCTCAAACCAAAACAGGTAAAGAAAATTTTGCCGCCAAAAGCGCGCAAAGCCCCTCTTACCTATTAAGCCTAATTCTGATTTTAATGACTTACGTCTTGATTAGAGGCATTAGAAAAAGAAGATATCTAGTCAGTCTTTTATCCAGTCCTGATTTTAAAGAGTCGCTTTCTGCTTTAAGAATGTTTTTGTTCTAGCGGCGGTAGAAAAGATAAGGCACTATCCCCAAAAGGTTAACTATACTGGCCAGAATAAATAGAAACGCAAATTCTCTTTTGTGGTTAAGAAGTCAGATTAATCTTTCTTCCAAGATAATCAAATTCTATTTTGTATTTATTAAAAAACCCTTGTTGTCCAAATATTCCATAGCCGTTGTCGGAGATATCATTCGAGAAAACAACTGGAGTATTAATAAAACTATTGCCAACGCCTATGTCAATTGTTGTAAAATAACCAACGCCTTTTCCATTTATTCCGCTAAAATTAACAGGGTTTTTAAGCTTTGATAAATCAATTTTAAGGATTTTTGCTATGTCTGCATGGAAGATGTTAAAATCCGCGCCGGAATCAATAAGAGCTAAATAATTAAATTCAATTTTATTGCATTTAAGAGTTACCGGTATTATTGGACGATACCATAATCCCGTCTTGAGGTAATTAAAGGAGTGTTTCATTTAACGAACCCAAAATAGGGTAAATTTTCTTGGGGGACCTTAAACAATGTCGGTTTTTTATAGCCCTTTTTCAAAGCTTCTTTATATACTTTTTCCGCGTTCTTATTAGAGCTAATCACTTTTTGAAGCGACTCATCTAAAGCTACCCATAACCCCTTATAACTATTAAATATTTTTGTTAAATCTGTATTCATTTTCATACAATGTATTATAGCATAACTATCAAGATGCTACGATTTAGGACGTAGATTTAAGGCTAATTTCTCTATTGTAAATTTGTCAAATTCTACGATCCAAAATAAAATTAGGCATTAATAAATAATAGGTTTTAGCGGCGGTAAAAAAGATAAGGTACTATCCCCAAAAGGTTAACGATACTTGCCAGAACAAATAGAAACGTAAATCCATACAGACTGGCAACAAACCCACCCAAGGCTGTGGCGGAAGCAATTCCAATTAAAGTAATCGCATCATACAAACTCCACTGTGTCGTGGCTTTGTCTTTATCAATATGCTCCGTAAAAAGAGAATATTTGGCGGGGGACGCCATCCCGAACCCAATTCCAACCAGGATATAAAATGAAAACAGCAAAGGGATTGTGTGCGAAAACGCAAATCCCAGATAGGCAATGCTCATTACGACCATTCCTAAAATTGCCAAATGCAACCTATTCCCGTCCGTTTTATTATTAAGATATTTACCGGTAATGATTTCAAAAATGACTCTGGCAATTAGGGAAACGCTAAAAGCAGACGCTGCAATCTGCACATCTCCACCCTTAATGTTGTTAACGACAAAAATAGCAAAAATCGGAGTGACGAAGTTCCATGCGGACCAAAAAAAGGTTTCCGAAATAATAAATGCTTCAACTACTTTATTTATTTTGAAATGTGAGGGATTCCTGCCAATAAATTGCTCTTTAAGCATAATTTATTGTAGACATATTTGCTTTAAGAACGCAACTTTGCGCCTGTCCCGACTGCTTCGTAGATTTGGTTGAAGCCGTCTTTTTTTAAAAGCCTTGGTAATTCTAAATTGATTTGCGCGACAAGCTGTGGTCCTTCAAAAATTAGGCCGGTGATAAGTTGCACTAGTGTCGCTCCCAATTTAATTTTTTGGTAGGCGTCTTTGGCGCTAAATATCCCACCGCAGCCAATTATTACAAGCCTTTTACCATATTTTTTATAGGCTAATGCTATTAGCTCGTTTGATCTTTGCTCGGTTGGCTTGCCGCTAAAATTTCCCGCCGGAAATCTTTTGACTTCATCTGGGTTTAGGGTTTTATCTTTTCTGTTTTTTTGAAGATTGCCAAAAATAACACCTGCTGTCGGAAAATCAACTATAACATCAAGCATTTTCATCGTTTCTCCATCGGTTTGCTCGATTGGCATTTTTATGAATAAAGGAATCTTTAATTTAAGCGCGGTAACTGCTTCAAGAAGTACTTTGAGATTTTTCGGCGGATAAAAACTGACCTTACTGAAGAGATTCGGGCAGCTAATATTTAATTCATAATAGCTAAAGGGAGCTTTTGCACTCTCCGCTATTTTAAAAGTGTCGACAATATCCTCGATTGCCTTTCCTTGCGCCATTTCTTTAGCCGAATTCGTTTGTCCGATACTAAGACCAACCGGTGTCTCAAACTGACTTTTTTGCAGCTTTTTAATAATGGCTTTTATTCCCGGATTTTTAAAACCTTTATTCACCATTAGAGATTTTGATTTCGAAAGCCTACCAAGACGCGGCTTTAAGTTTCCCTCGTAAGATTGATTCGTGATTGTTCCGATAGTCTGAAAGCCAAAACTAAGATTAGGAAGGATTTGCGTGAGTTGTCCTTGATAATCAAATCCTGCAGCAAGACCGATTGGGTTTGAAAACTTTATTCCGGCGATTTCCTGATTAAGGCTTTTATTTTGCGTGAAGAATATTTTCCTGATTAAGAACCTTGAGAAGCTAAAATTGCCCAATTTTTCGCCATAAGTCATAATTGATTCATGAATAAACTCCGGATCCAACAGAAAGAAAATTCTTTTTAGAAAAACTCTGTAGAAAAACGCGTATATGCGAAGAAAGATTTTTTGCATTACCAAATTATACAACAGATTGCTTGATAATGCCTGTCTATTCTTGCTAAAATCTGTTTGTGAGCGAAGAGAAACAAAAGCTTTACAACCCAATTGTTGATATCTTAAGAATTATTTCTATCTTGGCGGTTCTATTGATTCATACGACGACCAGAACGCTTGAAACCTCTTTCTACGCTTTGACCAAAATTCCATGGACATTGTTTTTGAATCAGGTTGCACGTTTTGCTGTTCCTCTATTTTTTATGATTTCCGGCTTTGTACTTGAGCTGAATTATCATTTGCACGAAAATTATTTAACTTATCTTAAGAAAAGATTCAGCCGGATTATGGTTCCTTATATTTTTTGGAGCATTATTTATTATTTCCTTATCTATCCCCAAGGCCGCGATCCAAGTTTTATAAATGCGCTTTTACAAGGCGACGC
The DNA here is from genome assembly GCA_035510535.1 of Patescibacteria group bacterium. GTDB lineage: Bacteria > Patescibacteriota > Microgenomatia > Levybacterales > UBA12049 > DATKGX01. Next base: position 4,295 of record DATKGY010000003.1, on the reverse strand, counting down.
ATCGTATCAACTTTATTTTATTCCGGCACTCTTAATTTTTTATTTGTTTTTCCCGCTGATTCATAATTTCTGCGCATTTCTTTTAAACAAATGGTTGCTGATTCTTTTCGGACTAATTCAGCTTTTGCTGCTTTACTATGATTACAGCATTCGCCCACTGCCAATCTACTATCCGCTTGGTATCGCGCTTTTGAATTTCTACGTTTTTCTCTTAGGAATTGTGCTGGCCCGAAGTCAAGAACGATTCAAAACTTTTATTAGGAAATGGAAACTGCTTTTACTTTTTGGCACAATTGCTTTTGCAATTTATATTTTTTTTGAAGGAATGAGTGGTTATCTAAGAACCCATGATTATCTTACCTTTTATTCTTCGTGGCGACCCAGTATTTTACTTTATACAATTTGCTTAAGCGGTTTTTTATATTGGGTTTTTGACCGGAAATTAAAAGCTATTGAAGTGATAAAGAAGCTTTCGCATCTTTCATTCTTTGTCTTTTTTATCCATGTCATCATTCTTGAAGCGGTTTGGTACTCTGTCGGGCTGAAACTTTTTGCAATGACCAACGGAAAAATTATTCAACAGGTTTGGTTCGATCCTCTATATTTTGCTACTGTAACAATTATTTCTTTTGCAGTCGCCTTTATTGCCCACAAAATCCCCTATCTAAATAAGCTTACGGGCTAGAAAAGTTGAAGCGTATTTTGCCAGCCTACGTTATCGCCTTCACTATTGATTAGGTATTGCCCGATGCTTAGAAAAATCATTTTATCCGGATGGCTTGGATCTTCAATAAAATATGCCATTCCGCCCATTGCGGTATAGGTAGCGGGACATTTTTGCACTTTTGCTTGAATCTGGTCCGAGGTATCGTTTTGGTTAATCGGGACAACAATGGCTAACGCCGTAAAACCAACTGGAATATATTGCGTTTCCGGTTGTATCAAGCAATCGCTTTCCGAATAACCTTTTAATATCTGCGTTCTAATTGCTTGTTCTAAAGTCTGATTTTTATCTTTATCCATTATCATTAAATATTGGCCCTCTGTTGCTTGAGTGTTAGAAAAGTAAACATAAACCTTATTACCTATTTCCTGGGCCGAGATTTTTTGTCCATTCTGATCTATGAGATACGTGAACGTTACGCCGAGATCTTCCGAAATAAATCTTTTCAAGTTTGGATTTGTAATGGCCGGAAATTGCGGAACTGTTTTCGTTGGCGCGACCGTTGGAGCAAGAGTAACAACGGGTGTTGGAGTTGCCAAAGATACGGTTTTGGAAATTGGACTTTGGCTCTTCCCCAACATTATGCCCACCAGAAGAATTACAGCGGCCAAAATCATCACTAGCATCAAGACTGAAGTTATCACTAGCCATTTGGGCAATCGGACATCATTTGGTTTTTGCGGCTGACTTGGCTGATTTTGGGTAGCAACTTCTTCCATCTCAATAATAGTGTATTCCTATTTTAGAAAGAATTTCAAGTGGAGATTTAACACTAAACGTGTTATAATAGGCTTAATGCATAAGGATTTTTATGCAAGCGGATTTCTTTATCACCCCAAGACCCAGCAAATTCTCTTGCAACAACCAATCACTGCCGATACGGAAACTGAATGGTCTTTGTTTGAAGGCGAGTGTCAAAAGACCGAAACGCCGGCCCAAACTTTCAAACGCGTTATCTTCGCACATCTCAAGTTAGAGCTTAAGCCAAAAAATATTTTCCTGATTTATAGCTATTTCCACGATGATAAGGGCAAGGATAATTTTATCCATTACGCCATTGTCAGGAAGCTAGAAAAATTCCCGGACACTAAAAAAACTTTATTTGCGTGGTTCACTTTTAAGCAAATCCAAAAAATGCACATCTCAAACCAGGTAAAACAGAATATTATTGTGGGACAAAGAGTTATAGATTCCGCGATGCGAAAATCCCTCGGACAACAAACAATTGAGTAGTTTTTAAAGCAACTTGTCTTCTAGAAGTTTTTTGTAAAGAATTAAATATTCTTCTGCGTTTTTCTTCCAGGAAAAGTCCGTAGAAAGCGCATGTTCAACCATTACTTCGTAAACAGTTTTTTCATTTTTCCACATATCAACTGCCTTTAGAACTTTTTCTTCTAAAGCCTCCGAGCTGTAAGCCGAAAACAAAAACCCGTTATATCCCTCCCTGATAGAATCTTTTAATCCGCCGGTTTTATGAGCGATGGGAATTGTGCCAAAAAGCATAGCAATCATTTGAATAAGTCCGCATGGTTCGTATTTTGATGGAATTACAATAAAATCGGACGCCGCGTATATCTGGTGGGCGAGCGTGTCATCAAAGCGGAAATTGCAAGAAATATACTTTGGATAAAAAGTGGAAAGCCATTGAAACCTTTCTTCCCATGCTTTCTCTCCTGTTCCTAAGATTACAAATTGAAATTTAGTCTGATCAACTCTTCTTAGCATGCTGTGCAAAATATCGAGTCCCTTTTGCGCTTCGGAAAGCCTTCCTATAAAACAAAGCATTGGGATATCTTTACCGACTTTTAACCCCAGCTTCTTTTGTAAAAACTCTTTGTCTAAAGTTTTTCCTTGTTTCCAATCGTAATACTCTATTTTTCCGTCAACGCGTTTTTCTTTGGGGCCATAAGGAAACCTTACCGCAGGATCTCTGGCTGTATGACGCCAGTCTATATCTATTCCGTTAAGGATTCCATAAATAAGTCCTTCTTTTCCTCTTAGAATCTCGTGGAGACCATAGCCGAATTCTTCGGTCAAAATTTCCTTTGCATATGTCGGACTAACTGTTGTAATAACATCCGCGTGTATAATTGCTTCCTGCAAAAAATTAATTTGCCTGCTTTTAATTTCCCATTGAAGTATTCTGCATAAATTTGGATTTATTCCCATATTTTCTATAATACCCACGGGTGCTTTTCCCTGATATGCAAGATTATGAATTGTTAACATTGTTTTAATCGGTAATTTTTCCTGCTTTATCAAAAGAGGAATAAGACCACCATGATAGTCATTTACATGAACAATCTCCGGTGTCCAGTTTAAAAGTTTGCTTTTGATAAGCTCTACTACTGCTTTATCGAAAAAGCTCCAAGTTTTTAAAGGTGACGTTGAAGTTGAGGCTGAAGCGACATCGAGATATTTTGTGTTTTTTAAAAAATAACCAATAACTTTTGTATAGGGATTTAAAGCCTGCCAAATTTCTACCTTTGATTTTTTTCCGCCATATAAAAAATTATAATCACCAATTTTTGTTTTTTTATTTCTGCCAAATTTTACAACCTTGTAGTAGGGGATAATAACGCGGATATCAACATCCATTGTCTTTAATGCGCCGGGTAAAGATCTGGCAATATCACCAAGACCTCCCATTTTAAAAAAGGGGTCATTTTCCCAAACAACAAAAAGTACGTTCATATTACTCCACGAAAGTCAAAGCAATACCCTTTTTACCGGCTCTACCCGTTCTGCCAATTCTATGTATGTAATCGTCATATGTTGCCGGCATATCATAGTTTATCACATGACTGACGTCAGGAATATCCAAACCCCTCGAAGCGACATCGGTTGCCAAAAGAACCGAGATTTGGTTAGTCTTAAATTGCTCCAAGGCTTTTTGCCTTTGCCCCTGACTTTTATTGCCATGAATTACTGCCGCCCTGATTCCTCTTCGGATGAGCTCGTTTGTCAGCTTTTGCATGCCCCATTTTGTCCGTCCAAACACCAGCACTTTTTCAAATTCTTTTTGAGAAAGTAAATCATGCAGCTTGTCTATTTTTTCGTTTCTGTTTTGAATCCTGATGACATCCTGCTCCACGTTTTCGGCTGTGGCCTGTTTTTCAACCGAAATTGTGACGGGATTTTGCACAAAAGCGTTTAGGATTTCTTTTACCTTACCCGAAATCGTCGCGGAGAAAAATAACGATTGCCTATCATGTGGTAAAAGCGAGATAAAATATTTGATGTCGTTAATAAAACCGATGTCAACCATCCGGTCGGCTTCGTCCAGCACAACGCTATGAAAAGTTGACAATAATAAACTTCTCTCAGTAATTAGTTCTTTTATTCTTCCCGGCGTTCCGATGACAAAATTATTATTTTGGCGAAGTTCATTTTTCTGGCGCGACAAACTCATTCCGCCGATACATAAAACGCTTCTAATTCCTAAACCTCTGGAAAAATCACGCAGCTCCTCCTGAATTTGCAAAGCCAGTTCGCGGGTTGGCGCAATAATTAAAACTTTCTCTGATTTATTCAAGAAAACTTTATTAATTAAGGGGATTAAAAAAGCCGC
>DATKGY010000002.1:0-2534 GCA_035510535.1 Patescibacteria group bacterium | reverse complement strand
TATACATTTTAAATTTTTTTCAGATTTAAATATCTCCAAAAGAGAACAGCGCCCGGCTTTATTTTCCTTTGGAATTTTATTGACATCAATTTACGCAGCTTGTTTGTATTTGTTTCATGCGCCCCACGTTTTAATTTTGGGGACAATTGCGATTGCCTCAGGATTAGTGGTTTTAGGACTAGTTAATGCATTTACGAAAGTGAGCGGACACCTGTCTGTGCTTTCGGCTTTTTTGACTTTTTTGGTTTTGGCCGAAGGCCCGCTGTTTATAACAAGCTTTGTTCTAATTCCGCTTCTCGCTTGGGCAAGAATCAAAACCAAAAACCACACGCTTTTCCAGACGGTTTTAGGGACATTGGTTGGCGCATTAACGACAATTGTAATTTATGTTATATTCAAATATATAGGGAAATATGTTTAATCGAAGTTTATTCAATTCTTTTAAATACGCTTTTGCGGGGATTTATTATGCGTTAAAATTTAACCGTAATATCCGGATTCATTTTGTCGCCGCAATTATCGTTATTATCGCCAGCATCTTTTTCAAAGTCAATGCTTTTGAAATGGGCATTTTGGGAGTAATGATTCTTTTGGTCATTTGCACAGAAATGATTAATACAACCATTGAAGAAGTGGTCAATTTGCTCACAAACGAGCATCGATTAGAAGCAAAAGTCGCCAAAGATGTCTCCGCGGGAATGGTGCTTTTGACCGCCATCGGCTCAATCATCGTCGGCGTCCTAGTCTTTGCTCCGCATATCTTAAAACTCTTTAAATAGCTTTTCTTCGCAAATTTTAGTAAAATTAGCTCATTGCGGAGTCGTATAATGGTAGTACACATCCCTCTGGAGGATGTTATCTTGGTTCGACCCCAAGCTCCGCAGCTGTCGTAATATATGATTAAATTCAGAAATTATTTGCCAGAAGACTATCGTTACGTAAAAGAAATTCTTCAAGAAGCTGGGCTATTCTACGAAAGTTGGCATTCGGAGAAAAATTTAAGCTCGATGATTAAAAAAGATCCGGAGCTAGTGCAAGTAGCTTTTCAGGATAAAGTTGTTGGTTGCATGTTAATTGTTCCGCTTGGAGCTAAGGTCGCATATTTCTTCAGCCTCGCTGTTAAGAAAGAGTTCAGAAACCAAGGAATAGCAACAAATCTCATAAAGCATGCGGAGGAAATCATGAGAAAGAAAGGAGCATCTGAGCTTGGCTTGCTTGTTTTATCTGAAAATAAAGAACTTGTCAATTTTTACAAAAAAAGAGGGTTTAATACTTCGGGGAAAAATTATTTTTACATGTGGAAATAATAGCTAAAAGATGTCGACTGTTGCAAAAAACTGAAAATCCGCTTAATCTAGTAGTAGATGGCAAAAAAATCTTCAAGGCATAAAGGGAGAACAGGAAAAAATCGTGGTTGGTTCGCTCATCTCAAGCGCTACTTACCTCTACTTTTTGTCGGCGCTATCTTTTTTGCCACAACAACGGTAGCGCTAAGAGTAAATCAAACACCGCCAATCTGCGCCAATTCCAAAAGTTGTACCTCCGATTTGTCTGAAAAGATCGAAAACGACGCCACAGGTATGTTTCAAGGAGAAAAAGTAATTCCTCCGCAAATTACAACGGCAATGGCCAGTTTGTCACAACCGCCGGTCTTAGGAGCCAATACAACCAGTGGAGAAAAACACATTTACATTGATTTATCAACGCAAACGCTCTACGCCTATCAGGGAACAACTCTAGTTCTAAAAACACTTATTTCCTCCGGCAAGTGGGCGCCAACACCAACGGGCAATTTCCATATTTGGGAAAAATTACTGGCTACCCGTATGGCCGGCGGCGAGGGCGCAGCCGCGTATGATTTGCCAAATGTCCCCTACGTCATGTATTTTTATCATGATTTTGGTCTGCATGGGGCATATTGGCACGATAATTTTGGGCATGCCATGAGTCATGGCTGTGTGAATATGCGCAGCGTTGATGCAAAAGTTTTGTTTGATTGGACAGACGGTCCAAGCGGAAATACGCTTGGAACAGCGGTGTCTGTTTGTGACCAGATTACAGATGCAAAACAGTGTGTTCAAAATAATCCCGTGCAATAAAATATGACAATACGACATGCAATAGAAATAGATACGCTTTCTCTTTTAGCGATTAGCGCCTTGGCCGGCATTGTTTTTGCCGTCTATTCTAATCATAAACCAAACACGCGTTATTCTTTTTCTCTTCCGGTTATGCAGGCCCAAGATTCAACGCTAACGCCGGTACCATCGGAAGCTCCTGTTCTGGCGCCGGAAGTGCAAACATTTTCGCAGGTGTCTCCGGACGGAACCAAAAAATTGACCATGACTGTAACAGTCAATAAAGATGCCAGTAAAACCTATGCCTTTATCGCTTCAGACGCAGCCAGTGCCAATCAGCAGTCAATATACGAGGCAACGCTTCCCGCTACGGAGAATATGGGCATCCCGTTTAACACTTGGTCGCCCGACAACAATTATGTTTTTCTCCAGCAAAATACGGCCAGCGGTAGCGGG
>DATKGY010000001.1:0-12241 GCA_035510535.1 Patescibacteria group bacterium | reverse complement strand
AGCAGTAATTAAATCACCGTTACCGGAATTATAAACTACTAGACCGGCAAAATTGGTGTTACCCGAAATTGACGCAACCGCCGTCACCGCCGAATTTCCCCGGACATCAAGTGTTGCAACCGGCGCTGTTGTGCCGATTCCGACAGAACCGGTATTATCCAGTATCGTCAAGCCGGTTGTCCAGGCGTTTCCGCCGGATTTATATTGCAGGTTTAGAGCGCCGGTGGCGGGCCTGATGGTTCCGTTTGTGCCGCCAAGAGTTAGAGTTGCCGACATAGAGGCAGTTCCTGTAGGAGCGCCAATGTTTACTACTGTCGCAGCACCGGCTAGATTAAGTGTTCCCGTTAATCCGGTATTAAACACGGCCAGCGTTCCCGATGTTGCAGACGTTGCGATGGTCGGATTGTTTAAGGTTAATGTTCCGGTTGATGCGCCTAAGTTTAAGGCTGTAGCCCCGCCCGCAAAATTTACCGTGGTAGCGGTGGTATTGAGTAAATCAAAGCTGGTTGAACCAGTGGTTAAGCTGGTGGTAATTGTCGGAGAAGTGCTAAAGACTGCCACTCCGCCGCCTCCGGTCTCATCAGATAAAATACTGGCCAGTTCCGCCGAAGTGGCAGACGCTGCCGTGGTAGTTAGATTTTTTGAGCCGTCTGTAACCACAAAAGCTGAAGTACCTAATCCCGAGAAAGTAATTGTTCCGGAAGAAGACAAACCGGTTAGGCCTGAAGCAACACCAAGACTTGATACATCCCAATTGGTGGTATCAATGGCCAGAGTATCAGAGTTCCCGCCGATAGCAATTGCCCCCGAGGTAGAACCTGTACCAATGTTGGTGGTGTTGGTTGAAGCGTTATTGTTGATTGAGGTAGCTCCCGTTAATGTCAATCCGCCCGTTCCTTGTAACAGTCCCGAACCCGAATTGACACCAACCGCAGTAATGGCGCCGGTGTTGGTAACTTTAAAATTATTACTACTAGTGTTAATTAAGTTGGTAAATGTTCCGTTTAAATAGATGCCATTGATTACCGTACCGGCGCTTTGGGTTAAGTTCAAAAGATTAGTGACTGTTCCGCCACCGGTTTGTTGGATTAAAGTATTGTTTGTTAGAGTTGTTGCGGCGGCATTGTTAATGGTAAACGTTGCCACGGTATCCGCGGCGCTGGTGGCAGATAAAGTGTCATTAAGATTCAAAGGCGAAACATTGCCGACTAGTCTTTGCCAATAGTTACTGGCGGCGGCAGAACAGGAGGACCAACCCGGAGCTCCAGTTCCATTGTCTCCAATCAAACACTGAGTGCTTGTTCCGGCGGCTGTTTGGTGAAGCACTCCTAATGAGCTAGAGTATATTACTCCGTTTGCTGCCGTGAAGCCGGATAAAGTAATTGTTCCGGAAGAAGACAAACCGGTTAGGCCTGAAGCAACACCAAGACTTGATACATCCCAATTGGTGGTATCAATGGCCAAAGTATCAGACCCTCCACCAATAGCAATTGCCCCCGAGGTAGAACCTGTACCAATGTTGGTGGTGTTGGTTGAAGCGTTATTGTTGATAGAGACTGTGCCTGCAAGAGTTAATCCGGCAAAGCTGGGAGAGTTGCCGGTTCCCACAGCTTGGCCGATAGCAAAAGTGATTGCTCCGGCACTGCCCGTGGTGGTAACGCCTGTGCCCGCTGTAAAAGTAAGCGTTCCGCCCTGTGCAACAGTTTGGGTGGTTGTGCCGCTGGTTGCGCCGGCTGTCCAAAGCGTTCCTCCTCCTAATATGCAAGTTGAGCAAGAGATATTGCCGAAAGCATCAAGTCCGATTGGGGCAGATGCCGATACCGCCACCGTGCCGCCGGCGTTAGGAAATGTCCAGGTGCGCGCTGCGGTTAGGTCACTTGAAGTGATTGTTCCTGTAAATCTTGCTGCTCCGCCGGTATTAGGCAGAAGCGCTAACTGATCGTCAGTTGCAGTAGCTGTATTAAAGATTGTTCCCGCGGTTGCAGCGTTGGTCAACGTCATTCCTCCCGTACCGGCAGAAGATGTTAAAGAAGAGGCGCCGTTGGTATTGCCAATTGTAATGACATCTTTGCCTGTTCCGACAGCTGCGTCTCCGAGATGGATTGTCTGAGTATTTCCGGTTGCAACTGTAGCTGCGCCAATGTTGATTATTTGGCCGGCGGTTGATTGTCCGAGCGTCAGAGTTTCTGTTCCCGTTGCTCCTCCGAGAGTGACTGTTCCGGAAGAGGATAAGCCGGTTAAACCCGAAGCCGCGCCGGCATTGGTGACTATTAAAGTTGGAGATTTTATTAAATCAGTAGCAAAAGTGCCGCTGATATTTATGCCATTAGTCACTGTGCCACTGCTTTGAGTTAGATTCAAAAGGTTGGTGACCGTTCCGGCTCCGGTTTGCTGGATTAAAGTATTGTTTGTCAGCGTTGTTGCGGCGGCATTATTGCTGGTAAATGTGGCCACAGTATCCGCAGCGCTGGTGGCAGAGATAGTGTCGTTGGTATTTAGAGGCGAAAGATTACCAACCACTCTTTGCCAATAGTTATTTGCAGCCGAAGAGCATGCAGCCCATACTGGAGTTGCTCCTCCGGTCAGACATTGAGTACCTGTTCCGGCGGCTGTTTGGGAAAGCGTTCCTGACGAGCTAGCGTAAATAACGCCACCATTATTGGCTCCCGAAAAACCGGAGAAGGTGATTGTTCCCGAAGAAGATAAGCCGGTTAAGCCTGAAGCAACACCAAGACTGGTGACGCCCCAGTTGCTTGTGCTGATGGCCGCTGTTGCCAAACTGTTACCGATTGTCACCAATCCGGTTGAAGTTCCGGTGTTGATGTTGGTCGGTTGGTTGTTGGAAGCGTTCAAAGATAATCCTCCTGAGCCCGAGAGAAGAGTGGTGGTGGAAGTAGTATTATTTGAGCCAAGCTGAACGGTTTTAACTCCCGCTCCGTTACCAATCGCCAGCGTTTGCGTTCCTGTTCCGCCAATGGTGATTTGTCCGGTGGTAGTTCCGCCCCCGATACTGGTGGTATTTGTACCGGCGCTGTCATTAATCGAGGTTGTCCCTGTCAGCGTTAATCCGCCTGTTCCTTGCAAAAGGCCTGAGCCCGCATTTACGCCAACTCCAGTAATAGCGCCGGCATTGGTGACATTAAAGTTAGTGGCATTGATTAAATTAGTAAATGTTCCACTCAAATTTATGCCATTGGTAACTGTGCCGGCACTTTGCGTAAGATTCAAAAGGTTGGTGACTGTTCCGGCTCCGGTTTGTTGGATTAAAGTATTGTTTGTCAGCGTTGTTGCGGCAGGGTTATTGGTCGTAAACGTTGCCACGGTTGCCGCAGCACTGGTGGCAGAAATGGTGTCATTGGTGGTGGCAGGATAAAGATTGCCTGCGTTTCTGGTCCAGTAACCAATTGTACCGGTGGTCGGGGCAGTACTGGTTAGATTTTTAGAGCTGTCGGTATAAACAGCCGATGAAGCAGATAAGCTGGGAACATTGACGGTTGCGGCAGTGGATGAGCCAAGGCTTAATTTTGTAGTTGCCCCGCCCGCAAAGTTAACCGTGGTAGCAGCAGTATTAAGTAAATCAAAACTCGTCGAACCGGTGGTTAAGCTGGTGGTAATTGCCGGAGAAGTATTAAAAACGGCAACACCCCCTCCACCGGTTTCATCAGATAAGATGCTGGCCAGTTCCGCCGAAGTGGCCGCCCCCGCTGAAGTTTTTAAATTTTTTGATCCATCCGTTACCACGAAAGAAGATGCATCCAAGCCGGAGAAGGTAATTGTTCCGGAAGAGGACAAACCCGTCAATCCCGAAGCGGCGCCGCCACTTGTTACGCCCCAATTACTACTGCTGATTGCCGTTGTTCCCGAACCATTGCCGATAGTAACATTGCCTGAAGTATTAGACAGAGAAGTGTTGCCGGTTGAAGCGGTTAAATCGGTGGAAAATCTGCCTGTGCCGACAACGTCTAAAGCAACCAAAGGCGTAGTTGTGCCAATTCCTACTTTCCCTCCGTAGCCAACGTTTGGCATTACGACTAATTGTCCGCTAAATGAAGCTTGGGTTTGGTTGCCTTTTAGTCCTGTAAATGCGAATATCGCCGATGAGGTTGAAGAGGAGCCGAGCAAAAAGTCATCACCGCTATTAACAGGTGACAAAGCACCACTTAATTCCTGCCAAAAGCTATTTCCAATGCTTGCCGCCGGCACCCAAGCCAGCGTTCCGTCGGTTTGGGCGCGTAAAATATAATTATTGGCACCGATTGAACCTGGCCAAGCGTAGGTTTTTCCGCCGAAAGTAGTAGTTCCCGCCGCTGTTAAATCTCCGGAGGCATCAACGGTGAATTTGGCAACACCGCTTGCAGAAGCGCTAATCAGCGGACCCGTGCTGTTTTGATTTATGGTTAGAGCTGATTGGCCGCTTGAAGTAGCTAGAACTGCTAACAGGTCGTCAACTTCAACGGCGCCGGTAGCAGTAGTGATATTGTTATTGTTTGTGCTATTTTGTAACGGTTTTTGCAGGTCAATTTGACCGAGTCCGTTCGGCGCAACGGCAATATTGGAGTTTGAGCCGGCGTTGGTGGTTAAAAGTAAGCCTTGTCCCGATAAGGTAAATTGTCCGCCGCTGGCTTGAAAGGTAGGTGTTGCACTGCCGCCAATGGTTAAATTTCCGGAAGAGTCTAAAGCTAAAACGACATTTGACTGGGTGGCTCCGGCGGCGGTAATCGGCAAAAGTCCCTGCAAAGTTTCGGCGTTGGTCGCGTAGGCGACGGTTGCCAATTGCTGCCTTGGTTGTAACTCTGCCGTCTGTCCGACAGTTACGCCTAACCAAAGCGCCGCATTTTGCGTGAAAAGAGTGGAAGGAATAGGCGTGTTGTTGCCCAAAAGTACATTAAAGATGCCGTCTTGGTCGGGAGTAACGTTATCAACCTCTTGCCAAAGCATGACTGATAAATCGCCGGAATCAGTTGCGGTTACGTTGTTATAAATGGCAAATCGCAAGGCGCTTGGTGTGGAAATTGGCGTGTCTTGATTATTTGTTAATCTTCCTTGAAAAGATAGCACGCGGGGTGGGGCGGTGGGAAGTCCGACGGCCAGAGTAGGCAACTGGTTGCCTTTTTGAAAAAAGGCGTTATAAAAGCTAAAGCTGATTACCATTAAAAAAATGATTAGAACCGCAAAGTTTAGATAATGGGCGATTGGATAGGAATGATATGTTTTGTACCATTTCGGCCGGGAATATCGCGCAGTAATCCAAGCCTTTTTATACCAAGGAAAATATTTGGTAGAGATTTCCAGCGGAGCATAGAACTCTTTTGGTAGGTTTCTGACGGACGTTGGACGTTGAACGTTGGACGTTGGGCTGAGAATCTGGAAGTTGGAAGCCAGAGTTTTAATCTTTGATTTTTGATCTTTGATTTTGGCAAAAACAGGATGGCCTTTGCTTTTCCAGAGCCCATATTCAATTCTGTCTATCAGTTTTGCCAAGTGGATAATCAAGCCGGTGTCTAAAGCTAAGATGAATGCATTTGATACCTTTTGAGCCATTCGAAAGGGCGGAAAGGCCAAATAACTTCTGGCTTCTAACTTCTGGCTTCTAACTTCTGGTCGGTTGCTGGATTGCTGGATTGCTGGATTGTTTAATTGATTGGAAATCTCCGCCTGCGGACGGACTAATCCTTGAGATTGTGCCCAGGCTAGATATTTACGAAGCGAAGAAAGCTTACGGTTGATCGTGGCCGGAGAAAAATTTCCCTGACCCAGTAATCTTTGCTTATATTCTTCAACCAATTTCGTGTCTATTTCCGGCAAAACATTCACAGACGTGGTTACTTCCTGTGCCCAAGCGAGAAACTGTTTGATATCAATTAAGTAATTTTTAATTGTTAGTCTTGAAGCGTTGTAGACATAAAGGAAATCTTTGAAATCTTTAATATGCCATGGATCGCGCTGAACTTCCAACTGCAAATTCCTAACTGCAAATGGATTTAAAGATATTTTTCCGTCAATCAATAAAAATTGGAAAAACTTACGTAGAGAGGAAAAGTGCCTATCTAAAGAGCTGGGTGAGAATATTTTGGAGCAGCTATTTCTATAATCGTTTAATGTTGGGTTGGATACTTCTTTTGGATCAAAAGTTTTTGCGAAAGTATTCTCGTACCAGCGGATGAAGTGGTTGATATCCGATAAATAGTTTTTAACAGTAACCTTTGTCGGTTTATTCTCTTGTGAAAATAAATAATTTTTAAATGTTTCTAATAAATTCATAAGGGCAGGTTAGGCACAAGATTATACGGATTATACGGTTTATATGCGCTTACAAGAAAAAAACTTAACATACTATTAGAATAAAGAATTTTGAAAATCCCTGTCAAGGCCCTAGAGTATTTTTATATGATACGGTTAGTAATATTTTATATCATTTATAATTTATGCCACTGTCTGTGAAAAATTACCGCTACTTTTTTGTTTTAACGCACAATGATTTTTAAAACTATGCTAATTTAAACACTCATAAAATATCAAACCATATCATACAGCCTATATTCACAGGTGATGCGGTTATGGTTAGTGGGTGAAATTATTTATTTTAAAATAGCTTGTTGACGCTCATTTGCTAGCTAGAAATTGTTCAATTGCTCCATTACTAAGTTGTTTCCTGGCAGTTAGAGAATCAAAGTGATAAGCAGTTTGAGGATTAAGTTTGGATTGAAATAGCGGGGGAAAATGTTAGGTTGGCTTCTCACTTGCAATATGAAATAGATTCTGGCCATAATTATTTATATGAGGAAAGCTTTGCTGTTAGTTTTGATCGCGATTGTTCTTTTAGTTGCATTGACTCCGCAAGTTTTAGCCAAAACAGTTTTGCCGACAGCGGCTTTAAAAACAGAAGTGCAGGCTTCGGTAGGGCAGTTCAATCTTAATCTTGCCGGGTTTATCTCGCCGTTTGCATCAGTTGTTTTAACCTCAAACGGCGTCTTCATGGGGGCAACAACCGCCGATGCGCAGGGAAATTTTTCTTTCAATCAAATCCTAATCAGTAAAGGATTCTCTAGCTTCTGTCTGGACGCCATCGATTTCAAAAGGATAGGAGAATCTTACACTTGTTTTACTATTCCCCCGGCAACAGCCTCGGTAACCATGAGAGACATTTTTCTTCCGCCGACTTTAGGCTTATCAAGAACAAAAATTAATGAAGGTGGCAGCGCTACAGCTTTTGGTTACACCATGCCTAACGCGAAGGTTACCTTGCACGTCAACGGTGAATTACTTACGACTTATGCCGACTCAACCGGTTATTATCAATTTACCCTGCAGAATCTCAAAGCCGGTAATTATAGTTTGTATGCCACAGCCCATTATAAGCAAAAGGAATCCTTAAGTCCGACAAAAAAGCTACAGCTGGAGTCTGTTTCTAAGCCCAAACAGGTGGCGAATCTTTTACAAAATTGGTGGGATAGCCTCCTTCGTTTTTTGAGAAATTGGTTTTGGAATCCGCTTTGGCTTGTTATACCAATCCTTATCCTCATTATTATACTCATCCGGAAGTTGTGGGGGAAGCAATTACCATTCAAAAACCCTTTCGAAAAACGTTTGCTCCATCACAGCTGGTGGATGGGATACTGAGACAATTTTCAATTACCAATTTTTAATTTTCAATTGTTGGCGCACTGGTGGGTTCAGTTCCTGCCTTTTCGGCTTCAAGCGGGGGATTCTTCTTTCTTTTCTTAAGATACAAAGCGGCAAGTATCAGGGCGACTACAGCCAAGACTATCACTACAGCCAGTCTCCAGGGGAAAACCCAGAAATAAACGGTGGCCATCAACGGTAAATTATTATTGGTTCCATAACTTGCCAGAAGTACTGCTTTATAGCGGCCGATCATCCATGTTTGTCCAAAAGTATTGTCAAAATCTCTCGCCGCTTCAGGGAAGATGTTGTGGCTGGCCAGATTTTGGGTCTGATTAAATAATAATCCGGTCACCGTGATGGTTCCCTGAGGCGTAATATGTAAATCTCCGAGGTTTTTGATTTGGGTGGAGATTTTTACCGGTCCATACTCCTGAAAAAGATTGGCGAGGAATTTAGTGACGAAAGCCTGTTCATTGATGGGGCCGTTGACCTCGATATAAAATAGCGAACCGGCTTCGGTGTTAACGCTTGCTCCAGTTCCGCTGACCCCGAGCTTGACGCTTGGAGTATAAGTGACTGCGGCATAATGTCCGCCCGGCCGGGCATTGGCGGGAACATGGATGTAATAATTCAATTCCTGCCTTTGGTGCGGCGCGACGGTAAAAGTGGACGGCATTATCCCGATCCAGGCGGCCGCGGAGTATTTATTGGACAAAGTGTTATTGGGAAGAAAGGTAGGAGTGCCAATGGTATCTTCAACGATAAAATCTCTGGCCGCCGCCGTAAACGTTAAGCTTTGATCGGTATTATTAAAAACTTTTAAGATGCCTTCGGCATTTTGTCCCGGATCAAGTTTCTGGTTAATAGTAGGAGGCGTGATGGTATAAGTTCTTTGTGCTTCCTGGGCAAGCACCGGGCGTAAAGGCAAAAGGCAAAAGGCAAAAGGCAAAAGTAAAACTAAAAAGTAAAAAATTTTGGATTTTGACTTGTAATTTTGAACTTTGAATTTTGAATTTTGAATTGTTTTGGGCAGTTTCATATTTTAAAAAGTCGGTGTTGCTACATAAGTGATAACACTGGTGTAAACTCCGGCAGGAATTGAAACATCAACGGCGCCGGCGTATTCAACCGACGTTAATCCGGCTCCGACACCGCCCGTTGCAACAGTATTACCGATTGGTCCGGTGGCGGCCGAAGCAAGAGTTACGGAGCTTGTTGGAGTTGGCCAACCGTATTTTGCACCTACTCCGCCGCCGGTGGCGCCGGTTCCCCAAGTTCCCGCATTAACATTTAAACCGCACGGATGAATCCCGAACCAAGGTACGTTAACCGTCATGGCGGCTGGCGTGGTACTGTCGGGAATCCAAACACCGTTAGCGTTATTTATAAGATGTCCCGAACTGGTGGCGGTTAGAGCATAGCCGCTTTGTGCGTTAGTGCTGATGGTAATTAACTGAGCGGAAATATTAATGTTAGCAGTATTAAGCAGTCCAAGATTAACGACAGTCGCGGTTGAAGGAATGCCGCTATCAACAGTTTCCGTATTGGCACAACCGGTGGTGTTGTTGCTGTTAATTGCGCCGGAAACGGCGGCGATGGTAAAAGTAAGCGTCGGATCAACGGTGGCTTGAACTTGAACCGATTCGACAGTGCCTATTTTCGCCGAACCGCTATCAAGACCAATCGAGTTATTATCCTGACTAGCAATACTTATTTTCCACAAATCGGCGGTTCCGGCAAGAGCTGTCTTGGTCGGATTAATCAAAGCCGGTGTGGCTGAACCAACAGTAACTGTAACGGTTGTTCCTCCGCTGACTTGAGCGGTGGCGACTGTGCAAGTGATGGTTGGTGCCGAAATTGCCAGCGAGCAAGTTGATGTTCCCGCCGAAAAGCCAACGGACACATTGGAGGTTTGTAAATTGTTGAAAGCAAAAGTAGTTGCGGAAGGCGAAGCTGAATTATTGCCGGCGCCCGGGAAGGTGATAATTATTTTTCCATTAACCGGAATGGTTGAAGTAGTTGTAAACACAATGGTGTGTTTGGCGGTAATGGCGGTGCTGATTATATCTCCGGTATGGTGCGGATTTGTGGCCGTATTGGTAAAGTAAACGATTCTTTGGTTTGCGCCGGGAAGATTGGCGGCAGACATAGAGGCAACGTTAGCTGTGTTCAACGTTTCGCCGACGTCGGGCCAAAGGACTGCACTGTCGGAGGAAATAAAGAAGGAACCATTATCAGTTATAGTTACTTGTCCTGCGCTGCCCGCTTGGTCAGCGGCAAGTGGAGTAGAGGCGGACGGCCGGGAAGTGGTAATCGTATCGGAGACACTATTAAAAGAGGCGGCACTGGCTCTGGGCGCAAAAATTAATCCTATTAACAATAGGAATAACGGTATAAATAATACCTTCCTTATTAATCTGATAACCCGAGTCATTATATTTACTATGCGGTTTTTGTATCCGATTGTCAAGACTTTTTTTAGAGGTTTTTGCGAGATTTGTTCACTCTTACCGCAATAAAAATAATTAAGCAGATAATCAGTAAAATTGCGATTAGATATTCAAGCGGGAAGGCAAAAAACGTAATATTTCTGGTGAAAAGCGGGCCGTTGTCAGATAGCGCCAAAGTCAGCGTAGCGGTATAGGGCCCGACTAAAAATTTTTCCGGCCAAACGGCTGTCGTTTGGTTCAATTGAGTAGAATCTGGGATACGTCTGACAGTATTGGCTAAAATATTGACCGAAAGAAGGTTAACTTTGCCGATGGTTTGGCCAAACATATTCTTAATCACAATACTGCCTTTGGGCGTGATGTAGTGGTCGCTGGTGTTTTTTACCCTTAGCGTAAATGGAATTGGGCCTTTGGCGACTAAAAACGGCGTGGAAAAATCTTCAATATAGCCAGAGACCTTGCCAACCGGGCCAATGGAAAGCAGGATATTGCTGGCAATGCCTAGAGTTACTTGGGAAGAATTCTCGTTGGTCAGATTCTGTGCGCCCGAAGAAAAGACCAGCGAGAGATAATAATCACCTTTGGGTTCGTTACTGGGGATTTGCACTCCCAGCGTTAAATCCTTTTTTTGCTGGGGCGAAAGAGTTAAGTTGCCAATTGAATTGCCGCTATCCAAAACCTGAATTCGCTGGGGTAAAAACGGGTCAGGGAAATTAGCGCTATCCAAGAAAACGATGTTGCCGTTTTCCTCCGGGTCGGCGGTAAAAGGCTTAAGCGAGATTGTCAGCGGAACGCTTGAGTCGGTGAAATTTTGGATGGAAAAAGAGATTTTCACATCGCTGGGAGCGGTGGCTTGAATCTGAAAAACCGGAGGATAAATGCCTAAGTCTACAGATTGAGCGTCGGCAACAGTCGGAGATTTAAGATTAAAGATTAAAGAGAAAAGAATAACCAGGAAAATTTTTAATTTCCAATTTTTAATTTTCATTAAATTAATCAATGATTCAATGCCACATTTATTGTAAATTGTAAATTGACAAATGTAAATTCCTTTTAGCTACGCTAAAAGGTAGGTGTTGCTATATAATTTATAACATTTGTATACAATCCTGCCGGTTGGGCGCCGGAGATATTTAACTTATAAGTGATTTGCGAAACTTTATTCCGGCCGACAGTAATGCCACTCATCACTGCTACCGCCGACGGGGAAGCGGCAAACGGTTTGTAAAAAGTGGAATCACTAAATTGCGTGTCGCAGTCGGTACCGCTTTGATTGTCGCAGCGGTAGCCAAAGCCATAAGTCAAGATGCCGGTCCACGGACCGGCTGTGTTTGGATCGCAGGACGGGCCGGAATCGCCGCAGGCGGTGGGCGGGATTTCATTACCATAGTTATTAGCCCGCAAATTGTGATTTTGCGAAGCCGTCACCTGATAGCCAAAAGCAGAGCCGTTAGAAACTGTCAAAAGGCTGGTTCTTAGCACCGGTGAAGTCGGGCTGACGATGCCAAAATCAATAAAAGTATTGGTAATGCTAAAGCGGAAAGGAATAATGGAAGAAATATACTGGAATCCGGCGCGGACCTTAAAATTGGTGCCGGAATAAAGGCCGTTGCCGGTTTGGCCGGAAGTGAAGCTTAAGGCAAATCCAGAGCCGGTTGGTTTGCCTGAAATAGAGTTTAAATTTCCCATTTGGATGATGTATTCGGCATTACTCATGGTCTGGGCAAGCGCTTGCTGCGCAATAAATGCAAAAATAAGCAAATAAGCAAATAAGCAAATAGATAGGACAATTTTCAATTCCTTAATCATTTATCATTAATCCTCAATCACTAATCATTTCGCGCTCTCGGCGCGGAGGTCTTCGGTTTCTTCCAAAATCTCGTTCAGTTTTTCCATATCTTCGCTCTTCAAGCTGTCTTTTTCGTCTTTAACAACTTCTTCAATATCTTCGGAGATGGTGTCGGCCGCCTCCTTAGTCCTTTCTTCCAGCGCTTCTACTTTCTCATCTTGTTTATCGCTTTGGCGGTATTGCAGTCCAAAGAAAAAGGCGAGCGGGGAAATTAAAAGCAGTGAGCCTAACTTTAAAGAGTTTACCAATAAATCTCCCTTGATTGCATCCGGCACAAAAACCAGAATTACCCCAAGGACAAAAACAAAAGTGACCG